>JAOUJX010000001.1 GCA_029882955.1 Gammaproteobacteria bacterium | reverse complement strand
CCGAATATCAATGCACCCAACGCCACCGCCCCAATAGCTGCCGGATCGGGTAAATGACCCACCACAGCAGTATCGACCGCACCCACTAGCGGCACCGACACGTTGGACAGCATAATCGGCCCGGCCAGCATCCAGACCTGGCGATGACTCAACTGCTTAGATAGCATCCGGCCGCCTGGAGATCGATTCAAGAAAGTATTCCGGTAAAAGTAGGAGGTGAACGATATATTAAACTGCCTGCCATATCACCCTGGAAGTCTATTTTTGTTGAGCCTGGTGTTTACAAAATAATCACTGTGTAATTTGACAGGCAGGCTACAAGCTCTGTAAATTCTATTGCCAATTCGATATAGAATGAACATTCACCTTGTGCTAACCGTTTATGATATATTATCGAAAAAGTCGATCAGCTTAATTAGAAAACCGATTAACTAGCGGAATCGACAAATTAAAACAACGGTTCATGAAACATGTACCAGATCAAATCGGCTGACCGTGAATTCATCTCACGTAGGCTGATTAATTACGCAATTCCTGTTGGAGGAGAAAAAATGACCGATAAAACAATACTGGATAATGAACTTAAATATCAAGATCTGGATCACGTCGACAAAGGTCGAGTCGAGAAAACTTTGGCCGGTAATAAAGGTTATACCCGTCGTGAAGTGATGAAACTCGCAGCCGCTACTGGCGTTACCCTGGCCGTTGCAGAAAACATGCTGATTTCGGGTAACAAAGCGATTGCAGCTACGCCGAAGAAAGGCGGTTCGGTGCGTGTGGCGATAGACTTGCACGGTCCAAACGACAACGTCGATCCACGCCTGTTTACTTCGGGCATCGATTATGCCCGGGGCCGTGCTGTCTATAGCAGCCTGGTTCAGCATGCCAATGATCTGACGCCTCAACCTGAACTAGCCGAATCTTTCGAGCCGAATTCAAACGCCACTGAGTGGACTTTCAAGTTACGCAAAGGCGTCGAATGGCACGATGGCTCAAAATTCACCGCCGAAGATGTCGTCTACAGTATGAACCGCCACCTGACCGAAGATTCAACCTCAACCATCAAATCCGTCATGGCAACGGTCAAGGAATGGAAGAAAACTGGTCCGCACGAAGTCAAGGCGATCATGCATTCGCCGAATGCCGATCTGCCCACGCTACTGGGTCTCAACCAGAACAAGATTATCAAAGACGGCAGCAAGGGCGACTGGATCGGAACCGGACCTTATACCATGGAATCATTCGAACCCGGTGTAAAATCGGTGCATAAGCGCAACGAAAACTACTGGCGTGAAGGTGCGAATCTCGATGCAATGGAAATAACCGCTATCACCGATCCGGTGGCCCGGGTCAACGCGGTGATTGCCGGTGATGTAGACATGATTGCCCGAGTCGACCCTAAAGCCTACCGCCAGATTAGATCGGCCGACGGTGTCACCCTGACATCTATTCCTGCCGCGGCACAGCTCGGAATCTGCATCCTCAAAAACACCAAGCCGGGCGAAAGCGACGACTTCGTCAAGGGCATGCAATATATTCAGGATCGTGAGCGCATCGTCAAACGCATCCTCAAAGGCGAGGGTACGATTGGCAACGACACACCGATTTCATCAGCACATGGCAGTGACTGGTGTTCTGAATTAGCACAACGCCAATTCGATCCGGACAAGGCAAAATTTCACTTCAAGAAGTCGGGCTATAGCAATGCAGATCTTTTCGTAGCACCGGTTACTTCCGGTATCGAAGACACCTGCCTGCTGGCACAGGCTAACTGCGCCAAAATCGGCTTCAATCTGAACCTGAAAAAAGTACCGAATGACGGTTACTGGGGTGCGGTGTGGATGAAAGAGCCGATGAACGTGGTCACCTGGAACATGCGTCCTACGGCCAATTCGCAGATGGCAATTCAATTCGGACCGAATGGTAACTGGAATGATACTTTCTGGAACAATAAGCGTATGGGTGAATTACTGTCCCTGTCTCTAGCAGAAATCGATCCGACCAAGCGCCACGCGATGTACTGCGAAATGCAGACCCTGATCCACGAAGGTAGCGGTATGGTGATCCCGGCGTTCTCCAATATCACCGATGCTATCCGTGATAACGTAATGGGAATGCCAACGGTACCACTGGGGTCTCTAGGTGGACTGGAGTTCCCCGAGTTTATCTGGCTAGCATAGTAATAGCGTACCTGAGTGTCTGATTAAGGCCTGTATGAATCTTATTCATACAGGCCTTTTTTTCGTTACGACAATTCCCTGTCGAAGGAGAAATAGCAAATGATGAAGCAAATGGTATTGCAACGGATTGCAATTGGTTTTGCCACTCTAATGGTGGTTTCGGTTATTGTTTTCGTGATGACCAGCTGGTTACCAGGTGACGTCGCTTCGATCATTCTGGGGCAGGCTGCAACGCCCGAAACGCTAGCGGCGCTTCGAGCTGAACTGGGTACAGATCAACCCCTGATAATTCAGTATTTCAGCTGGCTAGGCAATATGGCGACTGGTGATCTCGGAATATCCAAGGCGGGTGGTGCGACTATTTCCAGTTTAATCGAAAGCCGCATCGGCAACACCATGATGATGGCGGGGCTGGTTGCACTGGTTTCGATTCCGATTTCAATTGCTCTTGGTCTCTACGCCGCGATGCATCCGGGAACCTGGCTAGATCGCCTGGTCACCTTCGGTACGCTGAGCACCATTTCTGTTCCGGAGTTCTTTATTGCTACCGTACTGGTGCTGATACTGGCCGTCAATTTACACTGGTTGCCTTCGACAACCTATTTGACCGGTGATGAGACAACATGGCAGTTTTTAAAAGCGATTGCTATGCCACTGTTCACGCTGGTCATAGTCGTTTCTGCACAAATGATTCGAATGACTCGAGCGGGGATACTCAACGTCATGAATTCGCCTTATATTGAAATGGCGATATTAAAAGGAGTACCCAGAAAGCGGATTATTCTGCGCCATGCATTTTTTAACGCCATCGGCCCAATCGTTAATGTTATTGCCTTGAACCTCGCCTATTTAGTCAGCGGGGTGGTAATCGTCGAAACCATATTTTCCTATCCGGGTTTGGCAAAACTGATGATCGATGCCGTACAGACTCGTGATCTGCCTTTGGTGCAGGCCTGTGCAATGATTTTTTGTGGTACCTACGTTGTACTCATTATATTGGCAGACGTCGCATCAATACTTTCCAATCCGCGGCTTAGACAGCCCAAATAGGCCGAGAGGATAGATAAATGACTGAAGAGACAAACAAAGAAGAAGAGGTAATCGCCAGGCTGGATGCTTTTGCCGAGTTACCCGATGCCCCGCCAAAAAGAAGATTAAAACTGTCGTGGGTAGGTAAGGTTTCAGTGGCAGTCGTCGTATTCTGGCTGGTGATTGTTGCTATTGGCCCATCGATAGCGCCTTTTCATGAAATGGATATGGAAGGCGATGACAGTTTTCTCGATGCCTATTCCGGTGAATATGGCACCTTCTACCTCGGCACCGACTACATCGGCAGAGATACCTTCTCGCGTATCTTATTTGGTGCCAGAAACACAATTGGTATCTCGCTGCTGGCAACGCTGCTGGCCTATCTAATGGGTATCACGCTCGGTATTTTGGCTGCGGTAAAAGGAGGCTGGATAGACATGGGGATTAGCCGGGTTAACGATGCCATTCTGGCATTGCCGACGATTATGCTCGGCTTGATCGTCATAGCAGCGTTTGGATCGTCAATACTGGTTCTGATACTGACTGCCGCAGTGATATACGCTACCAGCGTATTTCGAATTGCACGCGCTCTGGGTCAGGATATTATGGTGCAGGACTTCGTCGAAGCCGCACAGGCCCGTGGCGAAGGCATCTGGTGGGTTATACGCGCCGAAGTATTACCCAACGCGGCCATGCCTTTGGCGACTGATTTTGGCCTCCGACTGGTATTCGTCGTACTTTTCATATCCAGCCTGAGCTTCCTCGGTCTCGGTATTCAGCCTCCAGCCTCGGACTGGGGCAGCATGGTGCGCGAAAATTTGCAGGGACTGACATACGGGTCTTATGCTGCGATCTGGCCGGCCTGTGCAATCGCCTCGTTCACTATCGCGATTAATCTTATCGTCGATGATATTTCTGCCAAATCTGGTGGCAGCCTCGCGAAGAAAATGGTGTAGACAATGGGGGATAATAATATGGAACGCGAAAAATTATTTGAAGTTAAAGATCTTAGAATCAGTGCCACTAATGATGATGGTGTAGAAATTCCCATTGTAAAAGGTGTTTCATTCGACATTCATAAGGGTGAAGTTGTTGCGCTCATCGGTGAATCGGGTTCGGGCAAAACTACCATTTCCCTCGCATCGCTGGCTTATACCAAACCAGGATTGCATTTTGCCGGGGGTGAAGCCCTTTTAAACGGCGAAGACGTACTGACAATGGCACCTTTGCGACAACGCGAGATCCGAGGTGCGAATGTTGCTTATCTGGCGCAAAGTGCGGCAGCTACTTTTAACCCTGCCATCACTATTGGTGAACAGGTCACCGAGTCAGCAGTATTACACGGGGTTCTAACCCAGGAAGAAGCAACCAAAAGAGCGGTCAAACTTTACCATGCGCTTGAATTACCCGATGCCGATCGTATTGGTTTTCGCTACCCTCACCAGGTATCAGGCGGGCAGTTACAACGTCTGATGGCAGCGATGGCTCTATGCGGTAATCCTGATCTGATGGTACTCGATGAACCCACTACGGCACTCGACGTTACCACCCAAATAGAAGTACTTAAGGCATTCAAGAAAGTGATCCATGAGGAAAACTCCGCTGCCATCTACGTCACCCACGATCTCGCTGTAGTCGCCCAGGTTGCCGATCATATTGTCGTACTTTACGGCGGAGAGGTAATGGAACAGGGTTCGGCCGATCAGATCATCAATAACCCGACCCATGCATACACCAAACGCCTGATGGAAGCCGTGCGGCCAAAACCCGAGGCCGGAATGGGTACAGAGGTATCAGGTGATCACGATCGATCCATCGACAATCTACAGGTCGAAGATATGACTGCTGGCTATGGCGGCATCGTCGATGGTGACCCCAGGGTGACTGTCTTACGCGATATCAATGTGAGCGTGGAAAATGGTCATGTAGTAGGTGTCATCGGTGAGTCCGGTTGCGGCAAGTCCACCCTTGCCCGGGTTATGGCCGGAATGCTGCCACCCGCACGAGGCAAAATTAAACTCGATGGCAATCTACTCGAAGGTGCTCTGAAAGATCGGAAACTGGATGAATTACAGAAGGTTCAGTTCGTCTTCCAGATGGCAGATACCGCCCTAAATCCAAAACAGGTGATCGGCGATATCATTGGCCGCCCGCTGGAGTTTTATCACGGCTTAAAAGGAAAGGAAAAACATGCCAAAGTCGCCGAAATTCTCGACCTGGTTGAACTACCTGCCGAATTTGCCAGCCGATACCCGATGGAATTATCCGGTGGACAGAAGCAACGCATCAACATGGCACGCTCGCTGGCGGCCAATCCCGAAGTCATGCTCTGCGATGAGGTCACCTCGGCACTCGATAGTATCGTCGGCGCCAATGTCATCAAGCTGTTAACCAGCCTGCGCGACAAGACAGGCGTATCATTCGTATTCATCAGTCATGACCTGTCGACGGTTGCCTCTTTTGCGGATGAAATCGTGGTTTTATACGCCGGACGCATAGTCGAGCAGGGCCCAACTGACGAAGTACTCGAACCCCCCTTCCACCCCTATACTCGTCTACTCATCAGTTCGGTGCCCGAAATGCGTATCGGCTGGCTCGAAGAGACCATGAAAAAACGCGAAATGGCGGTTGGTATTGCCCGTGGTGTCGAAATTACTGCTATTGGCTGCCCGTTCTATAACCGTTGCCCATTGGGCATTGAAGGCACTTGCGATAAAAAAGTACCCCCTAGAATATTCCTCAGTAACGGGCACGAAATAGACTGCCACCTAACCCTGGCACAGCTCAAAGAAGCCGAAGCCGAGGCCCAGAGAATTCTTCACGGTTATGAAAAACTCGGAAATGAAGATCCCGTCATCGTGGCGTAATTTAGCAATCCAGGAATATATAAAATCCCTCGTCGACAAAATCTAATCCCGGCTAATTTCCTCATCGGCTTCACCACTGGCATATTGCTGAATACTCTCGATTGCCGCTCCCGACGGATGCACCGCCGTCGCGGTACTTCTGCCCTGTTTGTCCAAAGGTACCGGCGCTCTCACTGCCATGCGTAGCATGCCAAATAAACCGATTAACAAATGCGCTACAGCCATCGACCAGAACAGATACTGATCGCCGAAGTAATCCATGATGCTCGCTATCACCACCGGCCCCGCAACTGCACCCAGCCCACCAACCAACACCAGAGCGCCACTGGCAGCTATCATTTGATTGGGGTTCAAATGATCATTGGTATAGGCAATACAGACCGAATACAGCGGAAAAGCCATGCCTCCAAACAAACCCGCCGAAACCAGCACCATCAAATCTGAATATTGGACCGCATATACACACAGCACCGCCGCCAACGAGGTTAATATCGAGACGATAGTCAGAACGATACGGCGATCGAACCAGTCCGAGAAGACGCCTATCGGCCACTGGAATATAACTGTTCCAACCACCGCTGCGGTCATGAAATAAGATATATTCTCAATATCGAGCCCGATACGCTGGCCATAAACCGGACCCAGTGCAAAAAACGTAGCAGTAACCAGACCGACCACAAACATACTAACAATGCCTAAAGGTGAGATTCGGTACAGTTCGCGTAAACTGATATTAATCGACTCGTGAAACGTCGGTGGAGAACCTGCTGATAGTAGCAATGGCACCACCGCGACAGAAATTAATACGGAGGTCAGGATAAACAGTGGAAAATCTGTCGGTGCCGCCAGGTTTAGCATCAATTGCCCTGCCCCGACGCCGATATAAGTCACCACCATATAAAGTGATAGTAGTTTGCCCCGGGTATCATTACTGGCGCGGTCGTTCAACCAGCTCTCGGCTACGATATACAGCCCGGCGAAGCAAAATCCGCTGAGCAAGCGCAAGGCAATCCAGACAGATATATGGACAAAAATCGCATGTATCAGGATGGATGCTGAAGCCAGCGCAGCCAGTGCGGCAAATACCCGAATATGTCCTACTTTCGCCGTAATCCGGGGGCAAAAAATAGAACCGAGTAAAAACCCGCCATAGAATGCCGACATGATCAAGCCGGTTATCGTTGCTGAAAAACCTTCGATATCGGCTCGAACGGCGAGTAAGGTACCCTGTAGGCCATCACCGAGCATGAGCACGCCAAAGCCCAGCAGTAGTGCCCAGGAGGAAAGCAATGCCGAGCCGAAGCTCGAACTTTGATTTTTATTCATTTAGATACCAATCTCCCCCAAATGCCTCGCTAGAAATTCATAGAAATTGTCTCTCGCAGTATCAAGCGAAAAGCTATTCGAGTGTAGACAGTACTCTAACCACAAAAGCGAAATACTGTCGCCCCCCTTCCCCGACTATACCCGGTTGCTATTATCATCTGTGCCCAAAATGGATCCCGACTGCATAGCAGCTCTCATTTCTTCCCTCAATTGTGCAATGGAGTTTAAATCTCTGCTATATTGCCCCCATAGGTTATGGAGTAATTATAGTGGATAGTATTAAGTCCCAACAAACACAGGAGCTCGATATCAGTACGCTGGTTGGCGTCGTCAATCAGACAGGAGCTTTAATATATTCTAAGGATCTCAAGGGTAACTATACTTATGCAAATCAATTATTCCTGGATATGGTCGGATTGCCACTCGCTGAGTTAGTGGGCAAGCAGGACAGTGATTTGTTCGAAGAAAAAACCTGTAAAGCCTTGCAAAAAAACGATAAGAAGGTGCTCGACAAAGGATCCACTATAGAAGTAGAACAGACTATCCTGTTTAAGGCCAATAGCAAGACACGAATTTATATGTCGGTGAAAAAACCACTGCGAAACAGGTCTGGAAAAATTACCGGTTTATTTGGCATCTCGACCGACATAACGAAACGCAAACGTCTGGAAATATCGGCTCACGAACAGAAGGACTTCCTCGACGCTATCTTAAACAACGTTGACGCGATAATCTTGATGAAGGACCGTAATCGAGTAGTGCGCTACGCCAATTCATTTGCTGCGGATTTATTCAATCTGAAGCAAAACGACATCATAGGAAAGAAAGACTCCGAGCTCGTGTCTCAGGAGGTAGCCGATAATCTCTGGCAACTTGATCAAGAAGTATTCGACACTAATGAGAAACAAACCGCCGAAGAACTGTTGCCGAATTTAGCGGGTGAACTAAAACATTACCTGACGACAAAAATTCCGTTTAAATTAAAGGATGGTACAGCCACGTCGATCAGCTATTCGACCGATGTCACCGAATTAATTTTGCTCAAGGAAAAGCTGCTACGCCAATCGATCACAGATTCACTTACCGGGCTCTACAACAGGCGCTATTTCAACGATCAGTGTAGACGTGAGTTTTCTCGTTGCAAACGTTCCAGATCGGCCATGTCGATTATCGTAATTGATATCGACTGGTTTAAATCGATAAACGACAAATTCGGTCACCCGGTTGGCGATATCGTTTTGCGAGAAGTCAGCAAAATTTATAAATCCTGCTTACGAAAAGAAAATATACTCTGTCGGATCGGCGGTGAAGAGTTTGCTATATTATTATCCGATACCGATCACGAGTCGGCCGCCATACTCGCAGAACGTATACGAAAAACACAGGAAGATAAGGCCATCGTCAACAAATTGAAGGTCGCAATAAAGCCCACCATCAGCCTCGGTGTGTCGGCATTACAGGAAAAGGATAAGACTTTTGAGGATATCCTGAAGCGCGCCGACAAGGCTCTCTACCAGGCCAAGACTGACGGTCGTAATCGGGTTTGTGTGCTTTAGCAGAACAGCCCTGATTTTTAGTTAACCCAGTACTCCACACCCTGTAGACTGAGAAACTCCCTCGCCTGAGGGCCCTGTAACATCGCCAATGTCGAAAACATGCCGGCTTCCGTGCAGGTAGCAGCCGCGACGCTGACAGTATGTGGTGCATCCACAACCGGCCAGCCAGATTTGGGATTTAAAACATGACTATAGCGGACGCCGTCCTTTAACAGGTACCGATTAGCGTCGCCGCTAGTGGCGATTGCACCTGTAAAAAGCTGGAACAAAGCAACAGCCTGGTCGCTCCCTGTTACCAATCGACCGACCGACCAGCATTTACCGCCCTGACGTTGACAGCTGACCGCAAGGTCACCTCCAAAATTGATTAAGACACTTTTATCGGTTAATTCACGCGCCAGCGTTATGCATCGATCGACCGCGTACTCCTTTCCCAAACCACCGAGATCGATTTCCATACCCTGGTCTAATATTATCTGACTATTCCGCCAGGTCACTTTATGCCAACCGACATTTTTCAGAACTTGCTGGATGGCCCGAGGCCCGGGTATTCGATCGCTCCCATCGAAGCGCCAAACCTTGCGTAATACACCTGAAGTTATATCAAACAGACCGTCACTCATCTGGTAAAGCTGGTCGGCAAAATCGAGTAGTCGCGCGGATTCCTCATCAACAGTAACCGAATCGCCTTGCGCCGAATTAATTCTGGCGATGATATTGTCATCACGGTAACGACTAAATTTAGCTTCGATTCGCCTGGCTTCATCGACGACAGTTTCGAGTACTCGACCCGCCAGCTCTTCTTCGTCAACCTCCATTAACACTTCACAGGGGCTGGCCATGGCTATAAAACTACCCCGCCAACAATCTGGATCCCGCTTTAATCTAATATCGTTCATAAAAAAGGGCGCCGCAGTAGACGCCCGAATATTCTATTGGATAGTCACATTTTTCACTACCAGAGCAGCGAATAGTTTAACTGCAACACAAAAGCATCCAGATCAGCCGTCTCCTCGCCCGGACGCACCGAGCCATCGTTCACGGACTGAGTGATCACTTCGCCACGAATTGATAATTCACTGTCATTGCCTAGAGGCATCCCGTATTTTAAGCCGAGCGTCAATGTCTCTGATTCCGCGAGGCGATAGTCGCTAGTGGCATAGTCTCTTGATACTGCACCCGAAACAGGATCGACATCTGTACCCAGGGTCAAATCATGCGTATAGAATTCGGCAGCGTCCTGCCGGTAAAATCGAACATGGGGCTGTAAATAGCTATTTCCAAGTTCGTAACGATAACGTAAATCCAGGGTATGCGATGTTACTTCCCAGTCGTCGTTGTAATAACGATAGGAAAAGTTGATCGTATCCTCTTCGAAATGATGTACCGTTTTGAAATAAATGACGCTACGGTCACGTGTATCCGGGCGGCGCTCGTAAACATAAGGCAGGTTTCCGGTGCTTGCCGTATCGAAAAAACCCGACCCTGCTGGTAAACCGTCAGCTGGATCGACCACAGTCACAATCTTAAACGGATCATTTTGATAACCATCGATCTGACCGAAGCTAAAATTCAACTGCATAATAGTTTCGCGGCTAATAACCTGAGTAACACCAAGCATGAAATCGGTAATCGTTTTGTCATCATCCGCACCTTCACGATTGAGGCCGGAACCCGCAACCCTCATCGGTTGAAACACCGACGGAATACCGCCTTCCGGTTCAATCGTATCGTTATTGAAGGCAAATGCTGTGGTAAAGGTTGTATTCCTGTCATTAAAATCTCGCGCGTAAGTCGCACTACCACCCAGCGACAGATAGTCATATTCCTTCGACAGGTTACCGCCCCAGGTAACTCTGGAAAAACGATCAAGGCCGACTTCCCAATCGGCACCGATAGCTACCCGGCTATCTCTAAAGGTATCATCCAGGGGCAACTCACCCGGTGCTTCGGTATAAGTGCTCCCGCCCGAGGGTGTGGTAAAGGTTTGTGAGACAGCCGATGGGTGTGCTCCATTCGGCGTGGCACCCGTGAGCGCATCGACGACTAGTCTGAGATCGATACGTTGGTCGTCGGCCAGTTCTCGACCGGCATAAATCGCCGGTTCTATGGCACTGACACGCCCATTGTCTTCGCTATAAAATAATATGGCTGTGTCAATCTCCCAGTCACTTTCCTCGGCATTCACAGCTGGTGAAGCTGCCTGTAACAGGGCACAGGTCGCCAGACTCATCTGCTTTCGAATATTTTTTAATTGCATCCGCAACCTCCGCCGCCAACACCCTGACCACCGCTGCTGGCCTCCTTGCTAAAGTAGATATGCTCGTCGAAGAAGTTATCCAGATAATCGGGCACCAGCTGCATCGAATCTTTCGCCAGCAAGTCTCGATCCCAGGGTTGTACACCCAGAGATGAGCAGGCCGAAAGAAATATCATCATGAAAATTACAATAAAAGTTCGCATAAACCAACCTGACTAAAGCTTGAGTAACTGTTTGATTGCCTGTTCAATTTTTGGCTTATCCTTATCGCGAAAACCAATATGAGTGGCATATAACTTACCGTCTCTTCCGATCAGAAAGCTGCTCGGCATACCGCGTAATTTATACTGGCTTGCCGTATCGCCTCCTGCATCGTAAGCAATTTTAAAATTTACTTCGAGTTTCTTCAGGAAGGCATCAGCCACCTTGCGATCCTTGTCGAGATTTACCGCGACTATTTCCAGCCCCTGAGCCCGATAAGCGCTGTTCATTTCTTCCATCCATGGGAAAGACTTAGCGCAGGGCTTACACCACGAAGCCCAGAAATCAAGATAAACGACCTTGCCTCTAAGCTTTTCCAGGTTCACTTCCCCATTCAGCCCGGGTAATTTAATATTGGGTGCTTCGGTCGCAGCGCTTACATTCAAACTAACTGATACCAGCATCATGAGGCTGGCTATAGACGTTATTAATTTCATTGGTTCTCCTTTCGAGTTATTTTAATCCTAGCTTTCCTTTCTTAAACCAATCTTAAGTGTGAAACCAGTAACTCAAAAAAATGGGCAACTCCTTAATAAAGGCTTAAGATTAAAACGGTAAATGTGTACCCAATATTATATGGAATCGATTCTGTGCGGCTATTACTGGTAGAAGATGACTCGTTGCTCGGTGAGGGGCTATTTGCCGGTCTAGGTCACGAAAATTATAGTGTCGACTGGGTAAAAAATGGCGAAACGGCTTTGTCTGCAATCAGAGAAACCGAATACGACTGTATGATTCTGGATATCGGCTTGCCAAAAATAAGCGGGCTTGACCTGCTTAAACAGATTCGTGGCCAGGGGGTCACTTTACCCGTCTTAATATTAACCGCACAGGACGGGTTATCAGACAGGGTAGCCGGGCTCGATGCTGGTGCCGACGATTACCTGGTCAAGCCTTTCGAACTGGACGAGCTTTGTGCTCGCTTGCGCGCCTTAATCAGGCGTTCCCGTGGCCTGCCCGAACAGCGCATTATCTACAAAAACATCATTCTCGACCCTGCTGCCCACAGCGTCACCCGTGATGAGAAAGTCATCGGCTTATCCCGTCGAGAATTTGCACTACTCGAAGAATTACTCTCCAGTTGTGGTCGAGTCCTCTCACGCGCCCAGCTCGAAGATAAACTCTATAACTGGGGTGACGAAATTGAAAGCAATGCTATCGAGGTACATATTCATCATCTGCGCAAATATTTTGGTGCCGATTTAATCAAAACAATCCGCGGCGTCGGTTACACCATACCGAGGCAATAGCGGATATGTCGATGCGAACTATCCTCATAATACGATTATTACTGGTAACTTTCATACTGGTCGGCAGCGGATCCTGGATGAGTTATGCCACAATTCAACATGAAACCCAGGAGTTATTCGATGCGCAATTATCCCGCTCTGCCCGTCTGATTCTTAGCCTGGCGCAGGTTGGCAGGAACCCTTTAGAACTCTCCAGTATTCAATTATTTCTTGACCAGAACAAATTAAAATCGGACCACGACCCTGAATTAGACGAATATATTGATGACGATGAAGAATTGGCCAACGGTCATGTCTACGAAACAAAGCTGGGATTTCAGATATGGGATGACGCCGGAAACCTGGTTCTTAAATCGACCAACCTTCCGATCACCGATATTAGTGCCGGACGAAGCGGGTTTAGTGATCATTACTTCTCGGATTACGAATGGAGAGTTTTCAGCTTAACCAGTATTGATGGCAGGTATCGTTGTATCACCGCTGAACGCATCGATGTGCGCAACGAATTAATCGAAGAAGTATCTGAAGGTCTGCTCCAACTATTCCTGATCCTGGTGCCGGTTCTGTCCATAGTTATGTGGTTTGCTATCAATCAGGGGCTAGCACCACTACAAAAGCTGACCTCCCAGATTAAATCGCGTAGTGCGGATAAACTAGACTCAATCACCAGTACAAATACACCCGCTGAGATCAAGACCATTACCGAGGCGGTAAATCAGCTACTATCCCGGTTGAAAAATGCACTGGCTAGAGAAAAGAGAATCACATCGGATGCCGCACACGAACTGAGGACGCCGCTCTCCGCCGTCAAGCTACATGCCGAGCTGGCCCGCAAAGCCGACAATGCAAGTGATCGTATCACCGCTATCGATCAGGTCATGCGGGGTATCGATCGCAGCACACATCTAGTCAATCAACTGCTCGCCCTGGCTCGACTGGAGCCTGAGAAATTCAGCCAGCAGCTGGAGAGAATCGATATTGGTAAGATCCTGGTCGAAGAAACTGCCTTACTGGCACCAATCGCGGAGGACAAGAATCTCGAGCTGTCTATCACAGATAACGATCACGTCATTGCCCCGGTGGATGAGACCTCCCTACGATTGCTGATTCGAAATTTACTCAGCAATGCCATTTCTTATACCCCGGATGGTGGTGCTATTAGCCTGAGTTTGATCAACGATGAAAGGCAATTTCGCCTCATCGTCGAAGACAACGGCCCCGGTATTCCAGAAGAAGAACGTGATCGGGTACTGGAGCGATATTACCGTTTACAAAACCATCAGGAAACAGGTTGCGGCATCGGCTTATCCATAGTCACACAGGTAGTTGAGTTACACCAGGCTACGCTTTCCATGGAGACACCGGAAAAAGGATCAGGCCTGAGAGTTGTCATCACTTTCCCTAATCAATCGTTATCAGTTGAAGCCTAGCTCATTTTCAACTTCGCCCAGAGATTCATCAATTACATTAAGCGCAAAGGCCATATCACTTTGCGTGGTGATTAACGATGGTGTAAATGTTAATACATTGCCCATGGTCGTTTTAAAACTCAGGCCTTTATCCAGTGCACGATAAAGCACTCGATCTGCAGCATCATTTGCTGGCTCACGACTATCGCGGTCGGTCACCAGCTCAACACCGAATAGAAAACCCCTGCCACGAACATCGCCGATAAGAGGATGGCTCTCCATCATTTCCTCTAATCGTTGCAGGGCGTACTGACCCACGACAGCAGCATTTTCGACCAGGCCCTCGTCTTCGATAATTTCAATTGTGGTTAATGCGGCGCGCGTGGTTACCGGATTTTTCTCGTGCGTATAATGTCCGTAGGCGTAATGTTCGGCAACATCGAGTTCGGGCTTACAGATCACACTGGCGATGGGCAAAATACCGCCACCGAGACTTTTGCCTATCACAAGAATATCAGGCACCACTTCGTCGTGATCACAGGCAAATAGCTTTCCAGTCTTGCCGAGACCGGTAGGAATTTCGTCAAAGATCAACAATGCACCAAACTCGTTGCAGGCCTCCCGAACCTGCTGCCAGAAACCCGGTGCAGCGATGTAGGGCACTGCTCGACTCGGCTCGGCTATGACCGCACTAACATCGCCTTCCTTTTCCAGCACGTATCGAATCTGACGCGCGCAAAGATCGGCACTGCCTTCGCGCACGCCCCAGGCATTTCTATAATCGCCAAACGGCGGCACATGCTCAGTTCCCGGTAATAACGGCCCAATTGATCCGCCACGAAACATTTCTTCACCGCCGACACTGCTGGCACCGAACCCGGCACCATGAAACGAATCCCAGAATGAAATAGTTTTAAATCGTCCGGTAGCAGTCCGGGCCATTTTCAAAGCGACTTCAATGGCGTCCGAACCTCCTGTAGTAAACAGTAGTTTCGATAAACTACCCGGGGATATATCTGCGAGTTTCTCGGCCAGTTCCGCAGCAACATCGCAGGCATAACGCCTGGGTGCGAATGACAAAGTCTGCATTTGTCGGTTAATAGCTTCGATTAATCGAGGGTGGGAGTAGCCAATATGATGTACGTTATTGCCATGAAAATCCATGTAACGCTTGCCAGAATGATCTTCTATCCAGATTCCCTCCGCCTTTTTAATCGTATTTAAACAGGGTGTCGACACCGACTGGCGCAGAAAATAGCGGGAATCTTTATCGAGTATAACGCGAGCTTCGGCATTGATTCTCCCGGACTGCCAATCGCGGCGATAGGGTGAGCTGTTAACATCGCCCTCGGCTCCTTGCGGCACCTGGTTTCTCAATGATGATTTTTCAGCCGGCATCAACTTTTACCTTCTATAGCAGAAATAATGCTGTATTTTATCCTCAACCAGCATAAAATACTTCGGCTTCATGCTCGCTCATCGCGATATTCTCAGTTCAAATTATTTCGATTAAAAGGGCAATTTCCTGTAAGCTGCGCAGCCTTCGGCGACTCCATCCGCCATTCCTTCGATTAGAGATATTTAATGAGTTTTACTGCCCTGGGTTTATCTAAACCAGTTCTTGATGCTGTTAGCAAAAAGGGTTACGAATCACCTTCGCCGATACAGGCACAGGCCATTCCTGCGATCATGCAAGGCCAGGATGTCATGGGGGCGGCACAGACCGGAACCGGCAAGACAGCTGGTTTCACCCTGCCCATCCTCGAGCTGTTATCGCAAGGCCATGCGGCATCAAATAACCAGGTTCGGGCTTTGATACTCACCCCGACTCGCGAACTTGCCGCGCAGGTGGGCGACAGCGTCGCGACCTATGGTGCGAACCTTTCACTGCGCTCAGCCGTTGTTTTTGGCGGCGTGAAAATTAATCCGCAAATGATGAAGCTGCGTAAAGGCGTCGATATTCTGGTCGCCACTCCGGGCAGGCTGCTCGACCTGTATGGTCAGAATGCGGTGAAATTCAACAAGATCGAAATCCTGGTGCTGGATGAAGCAGACCGTATGCTGGATATGGGCTTTATCCACGACATTAAGAAAATTCTGGCCTTATTGCCGAAGCAGCGACAGAACCTGATGTTTTCGGCGACCTTTTCAGATCAAATTCGTAAACTCGCGAAAGGCCTGGTGAACAACCCGGTAGAAATCTCAGTAACACCCCGTAATAGCGCGGTAAAAGCAGTAGAACAGTTAGTTTTACCAGTTGATAAAGCAAAGAAATCGGCATTACTGACGCATTTGATTAAGCAGAACAAATGGCAACAGGTACTGGTTTTTTCCAGAACTAAACACGGTGCCAATCGATTAACCCGCCATCTGGAGGGTAAAGGTATAAAAGCGGCCGCAATTCACGGTAATAAAAGTCAAAGTGCCCGGACTAAGGCTCTAGCCGATTTCAAGCAAAACAAAACAACAGTCCTGGTTGCAACCGATATTGCCGCACGTGGCCTCGACATCAGCCAGCTACCCCATGTGGTCAATTTTGACCTGCCAAATGTCGCCGAAGATTATGTACATCGTATTGGCAGAACCGGGCGCGCCGGAGCCAAAGGACATGCGGTGTCGTTAGTCAGCGCCGACGAAATAAAACAGTTACGCGATATCGAAAACCTGACTCAGAAAATTATTCCGCGCGAAACTATCGATGGTTTTGAACCAGATCATAATCTGCCGGAATCAAAATTAAACAGTCAGCCGGCCAAACCCAGGAAGCCTAAGAAAAAGAAGCCTGCCAACCGGCAAAAAGCCTGATTTAGGTGAAGAATATTATCTAGCGACCGACTGGTGGGAAGTATAAGCTCTGGTAGCTTTTGATGCGGTACGGATCTGCTTTTGCTGTTGCAGTACCGATTCCTTAAGGACACTGAGCTTTTCTACTACCTGCTGATTCAAGCTCTGCAAATGACGAGATTTGATCACGTCAATCTCATCGATTGAGTCGGAAAATGCCTTTACGATCAGCGGTTGGCGACGGGCATCCAAATCGGCAACCGCGGCAAAATCACTTTCATCAAGAACACTGAGAATTTGATCGGTCAAAGAAATCGCTTCAGTCAGTGCAGCAACATTGCCCATTATTCTTTACCAACAGCCTTGACGGGGCGACTTTTCTTTAAGTCATCTGGAATCTGTAACCATCCGGTCCTAATTTCACCCATTAATCTTGCAACCTCTTCCAGCTTGCCAATGTTGTCTTCGGCACTGGCTTCGAGCAATCGCATATTCATATACTCGTAAATAGCTTCAAGATTATTCACCAGTTCATTATCCGAATCCGAATCCAGACAGGCATCGAGTCCTGAAATAATACCGATCGCCTTGCCGATCAATTTACCCTTCGCGCCAGTGTCTCCCTGCTGCATAGCGCCTTTAGCCTGATAAATTCGTTCGATCGCACCATCGATTAATTTCAAAATCAATACATGCGGATTAGCAAAAGCGATAGCACTGTTATCCGTAGCCTGGTATTGACTAAGTGCTGATTGAGCAAGGCTATTCATATTTTTTCTCCGATTCACTTAAATACCTTTATCGTCATTCCGACGAAATCCTTTAGCATTTTTAGCACTTGAATTATCATTTATTTCCAATCGAATTTGGCTTCGGCAGATTAGCCAGCTGCTGAGAGAGGAAATTACTGGTTTGATTAAACTGGGCGATTAAAGTGTCCAGCGCGGTATACTGTTTGATCAGACGTTCTTCAAGACTAATCAGACGCGTTTCAAGATTTTCGCGCTGGTTTTCGATATCTTCCAGGGAGTCTTTCAAACCATTTTCCCGGGAAGCAATTAAGCCATTTGATTCGAGAAACTGATTCAAAACACCATCAAGGGAATGGGCCAGTCCGCTCGAAAATGAAACCTTACCGCGACTACCCAAACCCCCACCGCTAATCAGGAGTTCGAGGCCTTTGCTATCACCACTGTCACTGGTAAGCGTTTGCCCGGTGCCGGTTGCCTGATAACCATTAATCGTACCGGCCACATCGACTCCGTCAGTGCCGACGGCAACACTCAGACCCAGGTCGGCGGTAGAATTCAAATCAATCGCCGTCAATTCTACGCTTGAGCCGGAACCGTAACTGGCCGAGCTGATATCGAATTTATTATTCACTGCATCGTAACTGACAGTTACCGAGGCTTCGGAGGATTTAATTGAGTCGTTACCGTTTATCTGCGACTGAATATGTTCGGCCAGTATATCGCCACTGGCATAGGTACCGGCAGACAAACTGATCGAGGCCTCTAAGCCGTCTACCTTGATAGTAAAATCATCATTATTAGTATCGATAACCAACGAGTTAACCGCAGTACTGCTATAACTGCCCTGCGTCGCGAGTGTGGTAATGTTCACTGCATAATTACCCGCCAGAGTATCGTCGTTGGCGGTGAGATAACTGATATTACTATCTTCAGGGCGGCCCTGCCGACCAAACAAAGCCTCTACCTGGTCGGGTGAGTTTTTCAGAGCATCACTCAACATGGTAGAGTCGATATCCAGGGTACCGGTACCCGAATTGGTGGTAATACCGATATCGGCGAGTAACCTGACATCACCCGATAGTTCGGCAATAGTACTCGAAATCTGCCGTCTCAACTGACTGGTGATACTGCGTATGGTGAAGTCACCATTTAAAATACCAGCGGCACCGGTTTCAGCGTCGTAGGCAGTCAAGGTATTTAGATTATTCACCAGGTCGTTATAGGTGCTGACAAATTCCTGAATGGCATTTTCGGCCGGTACGTAGTTATCGCTCACCTCGACCTTGATCTGGTTGCCAATATCCGCCTTCAATAGATCCAGTGTAACGCCTTCAATCGCGCCCGAAACCCGATTCGAGTCACGCGTAATATCCAGCCCGTTAATCGACAGGGCAGCATCCTGGGCTGACACTGTTTGACTGACGCTGGTTTGTGCCGAGGCATTAAAAGCCAGTTGCGACAGACCTGAATTATCAGCGTCGTTGCCGTCACCATCGCTGCTGACGGTAATTTCCATGCTATTTTTAGCGCCGGTACTATCCGAAGTGAACAATAATCGATAGCCGTTACCATCGTTGACGATGGACGCTTCGAAACCGAAATCGTTATCATTGATGTAATCACGCATGCCGGACAGTGTCGTATTATTATTCTCGGCACTGACGGTAATCGTCTGAGTCGCTTTCGATGTATCCGGCGTGAAGGCATAAGGCCCGGTTGATGTTTCACCAAATCGGATAGTTAATGTACCTGTGCCAATGGTATCCGTCATCTCGGTAAACGGCGTCGAGGCATTAGTCGCCAGCGACTGTTTCTGCGCGATGGCCGATACCTCAACCGAATAGCTACCCGCTTTGGCTTCCTCGTCTGCTTTAACGGTGAGAATAGAGGAATCCGATACAGTGGTTTTTTTATTGTTGAATAATGACTCAGACTGCAGCTTATCCAGACTTCCCTGAAACAGGGATAAGGTACTTCTAACTGCGCCAAAAGCTGACAGCTCCGCCGTGATATCCTTTTCCTTATAGGCAAGACGAGTCTCAGTGGGAACTCGCTCAGCGTTCAGTAAGCCTGAAATTATCGCCGAAAGATCCAGGCCAGATCCTACACCGATTGAACTAATAGCCATATGCTCGTACCTTTTCCTGGTTTGCCGCTGGACTAAACTTGAATAGCCAGCAGCTCTAATTCTAGATCATAAATGAAAAACTGCGAGACATGACAGAATCGTACTCCTCATTCTCGCTTAACCCACCATTACATAAAGCAATAAATAGACCATCTCTATTTATACATTTTCCGAAATTAATAACCCGGTCGGAATCATCTTCTTATCCATTGCATTTTCGTGTACCTCACTAATGTACTGAGCGATCGCGAGGGCCTCTTCTGTCGGTATTTGGCGGATAGTATCGCCACTATCCCGGGCAATCACTTTAATCACGACGCGACCGCTCTCCTCATCGAGGTTAAACGAGAGGTCCCTCTGTACGAATTGAACAAACTCGTTTATCGACCTGGTTGCTTCGAGTAATTTTTTCGGCTCTTCATTCAGCGCCGCGACCGGCTCAACCAGGGGCGTGGTCTTGCCTCCGTCTGGCAAATTCCGGCCATTAGCCGTGCTGGTTTCAGTTGTTCCCGGTTTCAATTCTGGCCTCGAAAAACTGACATCCGGCGTTTGCCGGGTAACCTGTGTAGTAGTTAAGTCGTTGACCATAATGAATCCTCTTTAGGAAAATCGACTGGGCCGGAAATTACCCGGACCAGCCTTTCCTGTCAGCTGTCTACCCCTGTAGCAATGACAACACATTTTGCGGTGCTGAATTCGCCTGAGACAACATCGCAATACCAGCCTGCTGAATAATCTGATTACGTGTCAGCTCGGCAGTTTCTGCCGCGAAATCCGCATCACGAATTCGTGAACGCGAAGCCGACAGGTTCTCAGAAGTGGTTTGCAGATTGGAAATCGTCGATGAGAATCGCGCCTGAATTGCACCGAGTTCGCCCCGTAGTGAATTGATCTGGTTTAAGGCACCATCAACCGCAGCAATGGTCTCGTACGCATCCTGGCGAGTTGTTACATCGATAGTTGTCAAGTCTACCTGGGCTGAAGCCACACCAGAGCTGACGGCAACAACGGTGACACCTACATCTGCCAGAGTGGCTGAAACAGCTGTCGCTGTAAACAATGGAGCAGCCGTATTTAAATCGTATTTACCATTAATAACAATACTGGTTAAACCCGTATTATCGACTCTTAAAGACGCTTTCAAATTAGCATCTGCGACCACTGGATCAGTCTGAGACGCAACACCGATTGCAGTGTTGATGGCGCGAACCGCACCTTCCATTGTTGTTGCTGTCGACATGTCAGTTGCAAGTGCGGTATCAACTACCGTAACAGCCCCGTCAACCGTAATGGTCATGTCGTTAAAAGACGCAATACCAATTGCCGGATTGTTAATCTGATCCTGTGAAATGCCACCAGCCGCCAGTGCAGACTCTGAGGTGCCAAGCACGCTGGAACGAGAATCGACACCGGTAACGGCTATGGTCTGCCCCTGATTAGCTCCGACCTGGAAAAACAGATCCGTAAGGCTGCCATCGAGAACACGCTGGCCGTTAAATTCAGTCGTATTAGCGACTCGCTCCACCTCGGATATAAGTTGCTGAACTTCATCGTTGATGGCCTGACGGTCACCTGAAGAATTAGTATCGTTAGCCGATTGTACCGATAGTTCTCGAATGCGCTGCAACGCTGAGCCGATGCTGGAAAGCGCACCTTCTGCCGTTTGAGACAACGAAATACCATCGTTGGAATTTCTCACAGCCTGGTTTAAACCACGAATCTGACTGGTAAATCTTTCAGAAATTGCGAGACCGGCAGCATCATCTTTGGCGCTATTGATACGCAAACCAGAAGACAGGCGTTGCAATGAGGTTTGCAAAGCATCCTGTGAACCGTTAAGAGCACGCTGTGTATTCAGCGATGCAATATTTGTATTAATAAATTGAGGCATTGTTTATCTCCCAGGCCAAGCGCTACATTTGCACTAAAATTAAAAGTGTTCGGGAAACCATTAAATAACATCAGTTTCCTCTCTCGAAGGGTATTAACGGCAGCTCCCGCTAAAACCTTAGAAGAAATTTTAAACCCCTGTCATCCCCGGCTCTGAAGTCTCGATTAGGTCATATTGGCTCAAGTGTCTCTTAACAGTTAAATCGCAGTCTCTCCTTATGTTTAGTTGGTGTCCTGTATGCTTCTGGACGATTGTGAGAAGGTGTGGACTTCCACACCTTCTCGTTACATTACTTCAATTTTTAGATCAGTTTAAATCAGGTATTTTCAGAAAATAATAAACCAGTAGGAACCACTTCTCGGCTCATCGACTCATCACTAACACTGCGTATATGCCTGGCAATTACTAACACTTCTTCCGTAGGTATTTGCCGAACCGTATCGCCGCTATCACGATCAATTACTTTTATCACAGTACGGCCACTCGTCTCATCGACATTAAACGATAGGTCTCGCTGTACATTCTGAACAAATTCGTTGATCTCCCTGACCGCTTTGTGTAGCTCTTGCGGCTCCTGAACTTGTTCGGTATGAGACAGCACCTGAGGTTTAGCATTGCTTTCTACTGGCAATTTCCGCCCTTCCGTTGCAGATGATTTGCCTGTTTCCTGATTCAATTCTGGTCTAGAGATACTAACCATAGGCGTAAGCCGTACGACGGTTGCTCCTGTTGTCTCATTAACCATAATAAATCTCCGCTAAAATTTGACTGGCCCGAAGTTCCTCAGGCCAGTCATTCTCTGTTTAAATTGCCTGTTACTGAAGTAGTGACAATACGTTCTGCGGTGCTGAGTTCGCCTGAGACAACATGGCGATACCCGCTTGCTGAATGATCTGGTTACGAGTCAGTTCCGCAGTCTCCTGAGCGAAATCCGCATCACGGATACGTGAGCGGGATGCTGACAGGTTTTCAGAGGTGGTCTGCAGATTTGCAATAGTAGACGAGAAACGAACCTGAACCGCACCAAGCTCACCACGGAGTGAGTTGACCTGGTTTAAGGCACCATCAACCGCAGCAATGGCTTCGAACGAATCTAAACGAGTAGTTACGTCGATAGTAGTCAAGGCTTCCTGGGTTGAGTTACCGCCTGCGTGTATTACAGTGGGTATGTCGGCACCACCAGCCGGATCAGCTACGTTCGCACTCACCGCAGTAGTTACAAATAACGGATTAGCCGTATTTAAGTCGTATTTACCGGTGACCACAATACTGGTTAAACCGGCGTTATCGACCCGTAAAGAAGCCTTTAAATTGGCATCCGCTATCACCGCATCACCATTAGCTGCTGTGTCAATAGCGTTATTAATCGCACGCACTGCGCCTTCCATGGTAGTCGAAGCGACGAGTTCAGTTGTCGCAAACGCAGCGGCTGCACCATCTACGGTTATCGTCATTTCTGCGGTAAAGCCAGTGATTCCCTGGGCAGGATCATTAATCTGAGTCTGGCTAAGACCAGTTGCTGTTGCGGCAGACTCTGAAGTACCCAGCACACTGGTGCGGGAATCGACTCCGGTAACCGCAATAGTCTGACCCTGGTTAGCACCGACCTGGAAGAACAGGTCGGTCAAACTGCCGTCGAGTACGCGCTGACCGTTGAATTCAGTGGTATTAGCAACCCGCTCGATTTCTGAGATGAGTTGCTGAACTTCGTCGTTAATGGCCTGGCGGTCACCTGCTGAGTTAGTATCGTTGGCTGACTGGACAGCCAGCTCACGAATACGCTGTAGCGAGCCACCAACACTGGCAAGCGCGCCTTCTGCAGTCTGTGCCAGTGAAATACCATCGTTGGCATTTCGCACGGCCTGATTCAAACCGCGAATCTGACCGGTGAATCGCTCTGAAATCGCGAGACCCGCCGCGTCGTCTTTGGCACTGTTGATACGCAGGCCGGAAGACAAACGTTGCAACGAGGTTTGCAAAGCATTTTGTGAACCGTTCAAAGCACGCTGTGTATTCAGCGATGCTACGTTTGTATTAATAAATTGAGGCATTGTTTATCTCCCAAGCTAGGCACAGCTAAGCACCAAAGTTAAAAAACGTTTGGGAAATCACAAATACTACTAATTTCCCTCTCGCAGGCTTTAACGGCAGCCTCCGTTAAAACATTAGAAGAAAATTACAATAGTTTGAATAATATTCAGCACACAAGGCCTGAATAACTCAATAATTTATTAAAATCAAAAGCTTACGCCATAACACCTCACTCGAAAAATAATAGTTTCATAACAAAAAATTGCCCCTTTAGCGTAAAAAATTAAATAATGAAGACTTGGTAATACGGGCAAATACCGCTTGAGCAGCATCCAGGGTGGCCTGCTCCAGGGTTAGCTTGCTTATCGCCTGGGCTAAATCAGTATCCCGTAAATTTGAAATTGTGGTTTTCTTAACCAGTATATTGCCGTCGTTCGACTCCTTTTGACTTTCGAGACTATTCATTCGCCCGCCAATCGAGGTACGCAATTCGAGAGTACGAGTCAAAAAAGCATCGAGATCCGTCAGAAACTCCCCGATATTGGCATCTCGTTGTACGGCAGATGTACCACCTCGCATGGTGTCGGCAAAAACCTGTACCGACTCGAAGATATCTTTATATTGCCCCTGACTGACCGTGAAGACATCTCCGGCCGCAGGCGTACCGGTAATCGACGTACGGATACCCTGAAAATCAATATTGTTACTATCGACATAAGTAGCACCCGTTACTATATTGGCACCATTTGTCACATCGAAGACGTCATAGATGCCGGGCGCGGTAAAGCGAATTTCGTAGTCTCCCGGTACATAGATAGAGGCATCGAGCACCTTCGCCGGAGCTACTACTCCCGTTCCGGTATTAGCGATGGAAGCCAGCTCATTTAGGGCAATGGCACTAGGTAGCCGGTAAAATACTTCACTACCGGGATTATCAACCACCATCTGGCGAGTTTCACTCACCTGTATCGAGCGCTGCCCATCATCACCGTTATAGACGATATGGCTGATAGAGCCTGTCGAAATTGCAGCAAACGGTTGTGTTTTATTCTGATAGCCGGCAAACATGAAATCCCCATTGGCATCGCGAACGTTGCCAATCGCAATCATTTCTTTGAGAATCTCCTCCACCTCTACCGCGATAGCGCCTGAAGCCGTGATATCGAGCGTACTATTGTTACCCTGAATCGCGAGTTCTTTTAGTCTATGCGAAATATTGCCGAGTGCGGCTAGTGAAGCTTCCTGAATTTGGAGCCGGGTATCCGCTGCCTCGATATTAACCTGATATTGCTCCTGGATAGAGACAGCTTCCTGTAGTTCGAGTATGCGTGAAGATGCTGCCGGATCGTCAGATGGCTTGTTGATCTTCACTCCTGTCGATATCTGTTGCTGTAATACCGATAGTTTGGTCTGCTGTTTACCAAAAGCTTCTATGCCTTGCCGATAAGTCTGGACAGTCGAAATTCTCATGATTTACCTCACACTATTAAGCAAAGTTTCGAACATAGTCTGCACGGTACTGATGATACGAGCAGTCGCCTCATAGGCCTGCTGATAACGAATCATGTCGGCGGCCTCTTCATCCAGATTAACGCCGACTCGTGAGTCCTTACGATCGATGGCCTGCACCAGTAATGACTCCTGAGCATCACGCTCAATACCAGCAGCCCGCGTGATCGAACCGACATAGCCAACCAGTCTGCCGTAATCTTCCTGAATTGTGGCAATACCGCCATCGAGTACCCCTAAGTGTTGCAAATTAGCGAGATTAAGCGCATTTCGGTTATCACCTACTCCACCGACATTCGACTCGACCGTAAAAACATCACCAGGTTGTGGTGTCCCGCTAATAGACGTCTGCCATCCATTCGCATCAATTACCATATTATTACTAAAAGGAATCGATGCCCCTGCCAGATAGGGAACGCCGCCTACTACGACATCACTATTGGAGGTAAAACTGGTGGCTGGAGAATCAAAGGTAAAGGTAACCGTATTCAATAAGTTGGGATCGGTAACATCCGTCACTATGCCGGGACTCACCTCTATCTGTCCCAGATTACTGAGTGATGTCTGAGTACGAATCGGTAAAGCGGCGGCTATTTCACGTGGGTCGGTAATCGCGACCTGAAGAATGCTGGAGCCTTCGAGGGTCGGCTTAATGGTAAACCTGTCACCCGGATTTGCACCAGCACCGTTTATTGTGAGGGTTAAACCCTCGAATACCAATGTAGCCGGCGCGCCATTGGGTACAGAAGCAGTCGTACCGCTATCAGAAGTAATATTCCAGTTAGCACCATCAAAATCAACTACATAGTTGTCCAGTGTTAATGTGGTCGCATCACTGATGGCTCCAGATACCGTGGCCGTACCCGTGTTTGTGGTAAAAGCATAAACTTCGGGAGCCCGATAGGTAAAGAAATCCTGTCCCAGGTTTCCATTTAAATCCATGCCATCACGCATTTGCGCATTCATGGTCTCTGCAAGCGCTATGGCCGTTCTGCCGAGCGAGTTACGGGCGGTTTGTAACGCTGTTCGACGAAATTCGAGTAACCCCCCAAGTTCACCACCAGTTAAATTAGAGCTTATGTCGGTGACGGTGATCAGACCATTATAGGCGATTGAATCCCTGGTCGGATCACCAATACTCGCCTGAGTGGAAAGAGGGAATGCAACGGTATCGCTTAACACAGTTTGGCCGTTACCGATAAATATAGAGATATGATTTTCCTGCTCATTGACCACAGAAATATCGACACGTTCTGCCAGTTGATTCAGCAAAAGGTCACGTTTGTCGAGCAGGTCGGATGATTGCTGAGTTATGTTACCGCCTGCATTAGCATTGGTCAGAGCAATGTTGACGTCACGTATTGCCAGCACCAAATCGTTAATTTCATCGACCACCCGTCGGATTTCGGCAGCGGTATTTTCTGATAGCTCCTGAAACCGATTATCAATACTCTGGAACCGACTCGCCAGGGTATCACCCATGTCCATCATCGCGATTCGAGCCGTACTCGAAGTAGGATCATCCGCGACATCCTGCACCGCGACAAAAAACTCCTGCAAAATCGGTGCTACACCACCCTGAGGATCGGCCAGGACATCATCGAGATGGGCTGTTAGCTCTCCAAACTTTTCAAGCCTGGAGTGTACCGACGTTGTATCACGCACTTCTTTGGTCAGAAACTGGTCGTAAGAACGTGCTATAGCATCGATATGTGAACCATTTCCGTAAAAAGAGTCACCCAGAGAAGTCGGCGTATTGGTGGCAATTTCTACATTTTGCCGGCTATAGCCTTCGGTATTTACATTCGAAATATTGTGACTGGTAGTACTCAGTGCACGCTGGAAAGTGAGCAGACCCGAGACTGCTGTATTAAGCATATCAGGCATTTAAAGTACCTCCATTCAGGATTTGCTGCAATTGAGCACCCTGCATAATCGACAGTATCTTGTCGGCGTAATCCGGATCGGTGGCATAACCTGCTTTATGAATCCCTTTCAGGTAATCAGCATCCTGCCCACCATGATCGAGCGCTTTTTGATAACGCGAGCTAGACTGAATAAATTGCACATAATCGGCCAGGGATTCCCCAGCCGAGTCGTAGGCCCGGAAATGAGCGATCTCGGTTTGCATGACACCATCGCGAAATTCCAGTGTTGGTTTGGTTACCGTGGCACCCTGCCAACCATTACCGGCCTTGATGCCGAACAGGTTAAATGCCGAGCTACCATCGGCATGACGCATAACATGCTTACCCCAACCGGTTTCCAGCGCCGATTGTGCGACCAGTAGTTCAGCGCTGACTCCGAGTGATTGGGCTGCCTTTCGCGCTGCGGGCAAAATATCGCCGACAAATTCGTCAGCTCGATTCCACTCGCCTTTTTCACTGGCTTTTAATTCGGTATCAATATCGTGATGAACAAATTGATTCACCAGGACAGCCGGATTTTCAGGCTCGTAATTCATTTCTCCAATCATCGGCTTCTTCTCTACTTCCTGCCACTGATGCAGCGGCAAGTCGTCACCGCCCTTGCCGGAAACAGCTTGCCCACCTGGTAATTGCTGCATGATAAATTTGGTCATGCCGAGTCCGCCCTGTTTAGCTATGGTCAAAGCCAGTTGCTTGTCGTGCATTTCCTGATAAAAGTCGGTATAGGAGCTATGACTCGAGTCATCAATTACCGCTGCAGAGCGCATCGTAGCAAGCATTTGCTGTATAAACAGGCTCTCGAACTGTTGCGCGACAGATTCACTGGCAGCAGCCGAATTCTGCCTGGCACCCAGCTTCATTTCGGAAAGCTGATTGAGATTCAGATAAAAATCGGTTTGCGAGGAAATTGCCATTACGAGTATTCCGCCTTAAATAACAATTAGCTCTGCACTTAACGCGCCAACTTGCTTTAGTGACTCTAAAATAGCGACTAAATCGCCTGGTGATGCACCAACCTGGTTGACCGCGCGGACAATTTCGCTCAAGGTCACGCCCTGCGGGAAACGGAACATACGATTATCATCCGCAGTCACTTCGATATCTGACTGTACAATTTGTGCCGTAGTGCCGCCACTTAAGGGTTCCGGCTGCACCACATCGACGATGTTAGTAATAGTGACGCTTAAATTGCCATGCGAAACAGCAGCCGAGTACACCTTGACGTGATTACCTATCACCACGGTGCCTGAGCGTGAATTAACAATGACCTTTGCTGCGGCCTCGCCCGGTTGAAATTCCAGATTCTCCAGAAAAGACACGAAGCCAACTCTCTGTGACACGTCTTTCGGCGCATTCACCGAGACGGTCACGCTGTCTTTGGCAAAAGCATTGTTGGGACCGATGATATGGTTAATCGTATCGGCAAGTCGCTTTGCCGTGGTGAAATCGGGGCGCCGTAAATTGAGAACGACATGGTTTCCGTGTGCGAATGGATTGGCGATCTCACGTTCAATACTGGCGCCATTGGGGATACGGCCGACGCTAGGTACATTGATCGTAACCGAAGAACCGTCGGCGCCTTCGACACCCAGGCCACCAACGACCAGGTTACCCTGTGCGATTGCATAGATATTGCCATCAACACCTTTGAGCGGCGTCATGATCAAACTGCCACCGCGCAGGCTCTTGGCGTTGCCGAGTGATGACACAGTGATATCGATGGTCTGGCCGATCTTGGCAAAAGGCGGCAATTCGGCGTGTACCGTAACTGCGGCTATATTCTTAACCTGCGGGTTCACACCGGGCGGCAGGGTAACTCCATATTGCAGCAACATGCTCTTCAAGCTTTGCACGGTAAAAGGAGTCTGAGAAGTCTGATCACCCGATCCATCGAGGCCTACCACCAGGCCATAACCCACTAGCTGGTTGCTACGAACGCCCTGAATGGTGGTAATGTCCTTAATTCTCTCTGCCCATGCACCACCCTGAAAGAGCATTAAAATCAGTAATATACCTAGCTTTATGTAATTCATCACTATCTCCTAAAAGGGGAATACAGGGCTATCGAAGAAGCGGCTTAACCAGCCCCTGGTATTAGCTTCGGCAATCACACCACCACCACCGTAGTAAATGCGTGAATTCGCCAGCTTGGTGGACAGAACGATATTATCGGCGCTGACATCCTGAGGACGTACCAGTCCTGATAACCGTATAAACTCCGACCCCTGATTGAGTCCGATAATCTTTTCACCTCGAACCACAAGCGTACCGTTAGGCAGGATATCGGTGACCATGGCGGATATCTCTCCGTTCAGACTATTACTCTGCGCGCTATCACCACTGCCGGAGAAGCTCCGTTCACCACTCAGCGAATTTTCGAGCAATGAATTGCCTTTATAAGTCGGCAATACACCCAGGATTGCCGTAGCACTCAGACCGAGTTCATCGTCCTTGCCGGTATTAGTTGCCGCCGATTTTGATGCATTGGTAGATTCCGACAGTGTGATACTTAACAGATCACCAACACGAAAGGCTTTGTTATCTTCGAACAACCGAACCGAACGACCAGCCTGAAAAATCGAACCGTTAGTGGGAGCCTGAAACTGCTGGGTTCTCATATCGACCGGCGCGTACTGCGGGTCAGGTAAAATCTCCATTCGAGTCGCAGAACAGGCATTCAAGAGTCCTAGAACGAGACCGGTAATGAGCAATTTTGGTATTAAATACATGATGTTATACCCTGGGAAATTCAATTCACTTATGTATTGTTATTAAGGAACTGCATCATGCCGTCAGCGGTAGAAATCAACTTCGAGTTCATTTCATAGGCACGTTGCGTTTCAATCATGCCCACCATTTCCTCGACGATATTAACGTTCGAGGCTTCCAGGCCGCCCTGGCGTAATCGACCCAGTCCGTTTTGACCGGGTGTACCTGCCTGCGGGCCACCACTGGCAGCAGATTCAACGAACAAGTTCTCACCGATTGGCTGAAGTCCGGTTGGATTAATAAAATTGACCGTTTGCAGGTTGCCGACGACCACTGGCGCCGCCTGACCGATTAAAGACGCGCTGACAATACCATCCCTACCAATCGTGATTGACTGGGCATCTGCGGGAATATTAATACCGGGCTGAAGGGTGTAACCACTGGCGGTTACCATCGTGCCCTGATCGGAGAGCATGAAGCTGCCATCTCGGGTATAACCCTCGGTGCCATCGGGCAGAATAATGGGGAAAAACCCCTTACCGTCGATAGCCACGTCGAGTGAATTGCCGGTGGTCTCGATATTACCCTGGGTATGGAGCTTTTCGGTGGCGACTACCCTGGAACCAGTACCCAGAGAAAGGCCTGAGGGTAAGCGGGTGTCCTGAGAGGTCTGGCCGCCCACCTGGCGTAAGTTTTGATAGAGCAGGTCTTCGAAGACGGCTCGGGACTGCTTGTAACCAGTGGTACTGACGTTGGCCAGATTATTCGAAATAACCGACAGGCGCGTTTGCTGCGCGTCCAGTCCGGTCTTGGCTACCCATAGGGCCTGATTCATTATGACTCTCCATCATTGATCTTGATAGAGTTCACTATGCAGGGAGCGTGCCAGAAATAAATAGTGGCTTTAAATCAGGCTAGAGTGGTGTCGGGGTCAGGCTTAAAACTCCGACACCGGAGTTATCTGAGGCGGAAATAGCGGCAAACTGTTTCCAGTAGCGGAAAATTACTTCCCGGATCGAATTAACTAAATTGGTTCTAACGGTGGAGAGAGCTGATTAAAAAGCCGCGTCAAATGTTCGACAGCCTCGCGACCGTTATCGGTCAACATACCACCATCGGCCCGTTCGATAATACCCTTGTCGAACAATCGTTGCGCAGCCGCCGCCACTGCGGGCTCGACAGCCTGGCCTATTTCGATACCTCCCGGCGAAGAGCTCAACCGATAACGTGATAAAAGATTAAGTTCTTCGATTAATTCAGAGTCCAGATGCATGTCCTACCTCCTCAAAAATAGTCACTGCCAGGGTCTTTTGCTAGGGTCTCGAAAGCTCTTCGCTATCGGGTTCTGGAACCAGTAAATCAGTCCGGTCAATACCCAGTGCTAACGCCGCCGTGGTGGCTACATAAATCGACGAATAGGTACCAACTAGAACACCGATTATCAATGCCAACGAGAAAGCATGGATAACTTCGCCACCCAGGAAGAACAATGAAGTCAGCACCAGCAGGGTGGTTAACGAGGTCATTAAGGTACGGGAGATTGTCTGGTTAATCGAAGCATTGGTAATTTCCAGCGACGTTTTTTTGCGAATCTTGCGGAAATTTTCGCGAATCCGGTCGAATACCACGATGGTATCGTTTAGCGAATAACCGATGACTGCGAGCAACGCCGCCAGCACGCTAAGATCGAAGTCGAGTTGCAGGATCGAAAAAACTCCCAGCGTGATCGTCACGTCGTGGATCAATGCGGCTACCGCCCCGATTGAAAATCGATATTCAAAACGAAAGAATATATAAATAAAGATTGCGATCAACGCGTAAAGCACAGCCAATCCGCCGTCCTCGGTCAATTCCTCACCAACCTGAGGGCCGACAAAATCAACACGACGAACGTCGAAGCTATGACTACTAGCGCTTTCCAGGGCCAAAATAATCTGGGTACTCAATTCGGCCTTATCCTGTCCTTCACGAGGAACGAGCCGGATTAAAACTTCTTTGGCACTACCAAAATGCTGAACCACGGCGTCATCAAAGCCCTGGGATTCGAGCACCTTGCGAATCGGCTGCAAATCTACCGCTTCGTCATAGCCAATTTCGATGACACTGCCACCGGTAAAATCTATACCAAAATTAAGCTTTTGTGTAGCCAGGCTTCCTATAGATATAACGATTAAAACGAGCGATACCATCATCGCCGCTTTACGTAGTCCCATGAAGTCGAAATTTTTATCAATCAGAGTAAACATAATGATTAAATCGCCAGTTGTTTGACCGTCTTACGGCCATAGATCAAATTGATAATAGCTCGCGTACCAAAAATAGCAGTGACCATAGAGGTGACGATACCGATAGACAGGGTTACCGCGAAGCCCTTAATCGGACCAGTGCCAAAACCATACAATACAATAGCAGCAATAAATGTCGTAATATTAGCATCGAGGATTGTGCCAAACGCCTTTTCATAACCGGCATAAATAGACGCCTGGGGCGAATTACCGAGTCGAAGTTCCTCACGGATACGCTCAAAAATCAATACGTTGGCATCGACCGCCATACCCACCGTGAGCACAATACCGGCAATTCCCGGCAGAGTTAAGGTGGCCTGTAAAATCGAAAGCACCGATATCAGTAATACCAGGTTCAGGGTCAGTGCGATATTGGCCACCATTCCGAATACCCGGTAATAAATTGCCATAAAAATTAACACGGCAATAAATCCGATAACTACAGACTTGAAACCCTTTTTGATATTGTCTTTACCCATGCTCGGGCCCACAGTTCTTTCTTCGACAATTACCATGGGTGCGCGCAGTGCACCAGCACGTAATAATAAGGCCAGATCGGCTGCCTCTCGCGTACTATCCAGACCAGTGATATTAAACTGTTTACTCAGCTGATCCTGAATAGTTGCAACGCTGATTACACGATAATCTGTTTTTCTGATCGCCTTTTTTTCACCATCTACTTCGCGAAATTCATAATTGTCCTCGATAAACAAAACCGCCATGGGCTTACCAATATTATCCCGAGTGATGTCACTCATGCGATCAGCGCCCTTGGCATTCATCGTAATCCTAACGTTTGGTCTGCCATCTTGCTGATCGAACCCCGAAACTGCACCAACAACCTCGTCACCACTAGCGATAACACTTCGCTTTAACAGAACTGGGCTACCGTCACTTTGTTTGTATAACCTGGCACCCACAGGAGCCTTGCCGGAAGACTGAGCAGCACTCCAATCGGTGAAGCTGCCATAGACTAACCGAAACTCGAGTGTAGCCGTCTTGCCAAGAATTCTTTTCGCTTTAATCGTATCCTGCACACCGGGCAATTGCACCACTACGCGGCTGTCACCCTGACGTTGAATTACTGGTTCAGCCACACCAAGCTCATCAACGCGATTTTTTAGAGTAGAGATATTTTGCTGGATCGCCGAACGCTTTTCTTCTTCCAGCGCAGTCTCGCTGAAACTTATCTCTATGAACCAGCTGCGGTCGTCGCTACTATCGACGAAGATAAAATCGCGGTACTCATTTTCCAGCATCACTCGGGCTGCATCGCGATCTTCAGCCTGTGCAAAACGCACTTTAATAGTACGACCACTGCTTTGCACAGTCTTGTAACGTATCTTTTCGCCACGCATAAAGCTGCGAAGTTCGCTTTCCGAGCGTTGCAGGGCTTTATCTATGGCCGACTCCATATCCACTTCCATCAGGAAATGCACACCACCGCGAAGATCGAGTCCGAGATACATTGGTAATGCGTTTAAACCAGCCAGCCAGTCCGGGGTCGCCGGAGCCAGGTTCAGGGCAACTCCATAGCGTCGGTCAGATTCGCGTAAAATATCGCCTATTTGTGAGGCCGCCTTTAGCTGTTGCTCGGTATTTTCGAACCGAATCAGGATATTGCCAGTCTCTAGCGCGGCCGAGCGGTACTCGATATTTTCGTTTTCGAGCAGGCTTTTTATTTGCTCGAGTTCGGCCTCATCAATAAGATTGACCCGGTGCGATATCTGCACTGCCGGATCTTCACCATATAAGTTAGGTGCGGCATAAACCAGGCCGAGCAATATCACCAGAATTAGAAGTGCGTACTTCCATGGAGCGTAATGATTAACCATAGGGATTAAAGCTTCTTGATAGTGCCTTTGGGTAAAATTGCCGAAACCGCGTGACTTTGCACTTTGATTTCAACATTCTCGGCGATTTTACAGGTCAGAAAAGACTCGTCGACATCGGTAATCTTGGCGAGGATGCCACCGTTGGTGATAATTTCGTCACCTTTTTTCAACGCTTCGACCATGCCCTTATGTTCCTTGGCCTTCTTTTGTTGAGGACGAATCAGGAGAAAGTAAAATATACCGAACATCAACAGCAGTGGCAGGATTAATTCTAATGTCCCTGCCTGTTGACCGCCCGCACCCTGCGCCATCGCATCGTTAATAAAAAAACTCATTAATATTTACCTTTGGTTAAGTCGTTTATAAGGATTTTAAGGCCTTTTAGCCACCCCTGAGCGGCGCGTATTATGGCACTAGGGCGCAATTCTCACAAGGTGGGTGAGGATTAAATCGTTCAACATCTTGTAAAGACTATCTAGCCTGATAAAAATACGGATCTCACAGGCCAAAAACTACCCCAACTCTGAAGAGAGACATTAATTAATTTCAGGCATCTATTAAAAATCCTTGTTGGACTAGCGCAATACTATTTGGTTATAACCTTCAGTGGGAGTTCATCAAAAATATAAACAAGGGGGAAAAGCTATGATAGTCAAAGACATTATGACTACAAATGTTAAAACGGCCCGACCAGATACCGCCGTTAAAGAAATCGCCTCGATTATGTGCATAAATAAGATATCCGGCGTACCCGTAGTAGACGAGAACGACTGCCTGGTAGGGATACTATCGGAGAAAGACATTCTTCAGCATATGTTCCCGGATATCAGCGAAGTCATGAACGAAGGGAGTAATGCACAGAATTTTGAAAAACTGGAGCGTAATTATCAGGACACCCTGAACAAAAGAGTCGGTGACCTGATGACGACATCTGTCTCAACAGTCAGCGAAGATATACCGGCACTCAAGGCAGCATCGATTATGTGGCTGAAAAAAATCCGTCGGATACCTGTTACGAATGGTGATAAATTACTCGGAATTATCAGCCTTGGCGATGTACACAAGGCAATTTTCCAGGAAAACCTGATAAATAAATAATCACTGAGATATCTTCAGACTCCTGATAGATAGTCTCGATAAAACTCATCGCAATATTCTTCATAACGATCGAGTTCTATCGCGGCCCGTATACGATGCATCAGGTCCTGAAAATAATACAGGTTGTGAATCGTGTTCAACCGAGCACCAAGAATTTCACCGCACTTGTCCAGATGACGTAGATAGGCTCTTGAGTAATTTTTACAGGTGTAGCAGCCACAATGCTGGTCTATTGGTCGCGTATCGTCGGCATATTTGCTATTACGAATCCGGACTATGCCCTGGTGGGTGTAAAGAAACCCGGTTCGCGCGTTACGAGTGGGAATCACACAGTCGAACATATCGACACCGCGGCGCACACCTTCGATGAGATCCTCCGGCTTGCCGACACCCATTAAATAACGAGGTTTATCTTCGGGTAATAAGGGTAAGCACTCATCCAGAGTTGCATTGCGTTCATCGGCGGGTTCCCCGACTGATAGACCCCCAATAGCGTATCCATCAAAGCCAATATCGACAAGACCTCTAGCTGATTCCTGGCGTAGATTGGCGTAAGTACCACCCTGCACAATACCAAAAAGAGCATTAGGATTATTATCTTGATCAAATGCTTTTTTACTGCGCTCAGCCCAGCGCAAAGACAATTCCATCGATGCCCTGACAACATCTTCGTCAGCCGGATAAGGCGTACACTCGTCGAATACCATGACGATATCGGAGCCGAGATCCCGCTGTACCTGCATCGATACTTCTGGACTGAGAAATACACGAGAGCCGTCGACCGGCGAATTAAACTGTACACCCTCCTCCGTTATCTTACGCATCTTCGCCAGGCTAAAAACCTGGAAACCACCTGAGTCGGTTAGAATCGGCCCGTGCCAGTTCATCATATCGTGCAAATCACCATGCTTTTTAATAATGTCCGTGCCGGGACGCAGCATTAAATGAAAGGTATTACCCAGTATGATCTGGGCACCGAGGTCGGTTAACTCTTCCGGCGTCATGGCTTTGACCGTGCCGTAGGTTCCAACCGGCATAAAGGCGGGGGTTTCGACCACTCCGCGTTCGAAGCTCAAACGACCACGACGAGCAGTTCCGAGCGTTTTATCCAGTGTAAATTTCATACTTTCCTCTTAATTCCGGGATGATATAAACATCGCATCGCCGTAGCTAAAAAAACGATATTTCTGCTCAATTGCGTGCTGGTAGGATCGTCGCATCAAATCGCTTCCGGCGAAGGCAGAGACCAGCATTAATAACGTCGATTTAGGTAAATGAAAATTAGTAATCATGGCGTCGATCACCCGGAATTCATAGCCGGGTTTAATAAAAATTTGTGAATCGCCATAGAAGGCTTCGATTCCATCATTTTGAGCAGCCGTTTCCAGGCTGCGTACCACCGTCGTCCCGACTGCAATAACACGTTTGCCTGCTGATTTTGTCTGCTCAATCAAGTCGCAAACATCGGCCGGGACTTCGACCTTTTCGGCATGCATTACATGATCATCAATATTATCAACCCGAACCGGCTGAAAGGTCCCGGCTCCGACATGCAAAGTGATATTGGCCGTCTGTACGCCCTTATCTTTTAATGTTTCAATCTGTTGTTGATCAAAATGTAACCCGGCAGTC
>JAOUJX010000146.1 GCA_029882955.1 Gammaproteobacteria bacterium | reverse complement strand
GTGGAATGGTTTGTGCTAACGTTGAATCCATTTTTATTTTTCACAGGCAGCGTAAAGCTGTATATTAAAACAATTCGAGTTTCGGACATACAAAATTTCTTTTTTCGAGAAGCAATCAATGGTTGGTGAAAATCCCTCTAATAAGGCGAATCTGGTCGGTCGTCTCGGTGCCTTATGGGGTGTTGCCGGTGTTAGTTTGTTACTGTCTTTTGCGGTTTACCGTTTGACAGTGATTACTATAGACGCGTTTGCCTCCCCCTTTCAGTGGTATCACTGGTTGGTATTCTTCGGCAACATGCTTTTCATGGCGCATAGCGAAGGCTATAAAGGTTTTCAAAAAGGCTTTGCGCCCCGGGTTGCGGCACGTGCCAGATACCTGCAATATCATCCAAGGCTTTCCCTTATTCTGGTAGCACCACTGTTTTGTATGGGGTATTTTTTTGCGACTCGTGAACGCCTGGTAACTACTTACGCACTTACCGTTGGTATTGTGTTGCTGGTGATTATCTTCCATCAGATCAGTCAGCCCTGGCGAGGTATCCTCGATGCAGGCGTCGTCGTCGGCCTGTCCTGGGGTATTGCCAGCTTAATCTGGTTTGCGTTTGAGGCCCTGGGTACCGGGAAGTTTGATGTTTCGGCTGAGGTGCCAGTGGAAAAGTCGTAAATTAATATCCGCTAAGGCAGGTCACCCTGATCGTGTCTATAAGCCTGATATTGATTACGACCGTTGTGTTTGGCCTGGTAGAGTGCATCGTCAGCATGCTGGATTAGCTCACTTTCCGTTGTCGTATTTTCTCCCGTTACTGCCACTCCGATACTCACTGTGAGTACTTTCGCATCAGGGGAATATAAGTGAGGTATATTTATCAGGCGAATACTGTTGCACATGCGTTCCGCCATAATGCGAGCGCCTTCTATATCTGTGGCTGGCAATAGTACGACAAATTCTTCACCACCATAGCGTGCAGCAAAATCGGTTTCTCTGGGCAGTATTTCCGCAATAGCCTGGGCTACCCGGGATAAAGCGATGTCGCCTTTTTTGTGTCCGTAACCATCGTTATATAGTTTGAAGTGGTCAATATCTACCATTAACAGGCATAAAGGTAAACCGTTGCGCTTGCTATTTGACAGTTCCGCCAGGTAGCGATTGTCGAAGGCGCGTCGGTTGGCTAGTTTGGTTAATGCATCGGTTTCGCTGAGTAGCTTGAGTTGTCGTGTTTCTTCTTCGACGACCATCTTTAATTGGTCGCGACTCACTGTAGTCTGGTCGAGAACCCCCACCATTGCATTAAAACGATGAGCTATCTCCGCGATCTCGTCATTTTTTAGCCCTTTTACCGGCTGGTTGAGCAGGCCCTTACTGACTGCAGAGACGCCTTTGTTGAGCTGGTATAGTGAGTTTCTAATGCCCTGGTAAATGTAGATGGACATACCGATGAGTACGACAGCTAATATCAGTAATACGATTAGCATTCCAGAGAACTGTCGAGTGAAAACCTGCTGAATTTCTGCGTTGGCAAAAGACGATAGCTGGAAGCTGTCATCGCGTATCGTTTCTATCTGAGCGTAAAGTTTATCCACCAGATGTGCATTGATCGCATTTAAGTCGGAGCCATCAGGTCTGAGTTCGAGGTGGGAGTATAATGCCACAATACTGGAATTGCGTTGCTCTATACCCATTAATAAAATTTTCAACCTGGCGGTCAGTTTGGGTGGTTTGGCGATGAGTATTGTTAGCTTTTTCTGCTCTTTCCGCCACCGGTTCTTCGTCTGCGCATTGGGGTATTTAATCAGGTATCTTAGCTCGTGCGTGAGCGCCGAGACGCTTTTCAAAATGCTATTCGCATAGGCGTTCTGATCCAGAGCTCTGTCGACGCTGATAAATGCGATTACCATACTTACGGAAAGCGCCAAAATGGAACTCGTTGTAATGCTGGCGAGCAAATAAAACTGGGTCTTTACTCTCATGGTTTACCTGGTGGAAATTCCGCTCAAAACATAAATTTGCTAAAGAGAAACCGCTTCCGGCAATACAGCTGTCAATGCGCGTTTATCAATATTATTATGAAACATTGGAATCGTCTGCTTATCGGTTAATTGATTATCTATCGCCCATCGGGCCTGATTTTCCAGTGACAAAACCAGGGAATGATTCAATGCAAGTTTGAATAGATAATCTGGCCATATCCAGTCAATAAAATCCTGTTGCTTGTTAAGTCGGTTTCGAATAATCGTACGCGCTTCTTCGGGTGACTCGGCAATAAATTCCGTTGCTCTGTATAGAGCTTTTAAAACCAGTTCTAATTCGGCCTGGTGTTGATCCGCATAATCTCTTGTTGTCGCGAGATTAAACGACAGGGTGTGGAGATTTTTTGTCTCGAGAACACGAGCATTCTTCCCCATCTTCTGGACGGAATAGAATCCATATGGTTCCCAGACAGAAATGGCATCTACCCGCCCTTCGGCTAAGGCGTCAGGCATTTCTTCGGGTTTTAATTCAATCAGTTGAACCGATTGTCTGTCGATATTGGCGATGCCAAGCAGGATGCTGAGGAAATATTCGCTCGCAGTGGTTTTTACCACGCCGATTTTCTTATTTGCTAAATCCTCCATCCTGATTATTTCTGCGTCGCTACGGCTTACCAGCTTGAGGTCGTTGTCTGACTGTACAAACGAGCTGAGGATAACGTAATCATCACCCCCCATACCCGTAAACATCATCACCGAACAGGAGCTGGTACCAAGATTGGACTGGCCTTTCTTTACGGCCTGGAAGCTACGGTAACCTCCAACAACTTCATCGAGAGTAACCAGGATGCCAGCGTCTTCAAAATAGCCCTTTTCCTCTGCAATATAGACAGGCGCAGACAAAGGTGTACGAGAAACAGCAATAGAAAGTGGTTTGAGCGGGATGGTTTCTTCGTAGGTAAATAATAAAGACGTAGCCAAAGCTACACCAACCATAATAATTGCGATGATAATTTTATTCATTACAAGAGCCAAATATTATCTACTGAAGGTAGCTTATAGACTAAGTATTTGCTTTTAGCACTATAATCTTGCTTAGTTAAGTGCTCGATCCAGTTCGGTGAGAATCCTGTCTACATCAGCCTGCTGGTTGTAATGCACCAGCGATAATCGAACCACGCCATCTACCGGGTCGATGCCCAGATCGGTAATCAAACGATGCGCGTAGAAATTGCCGTTTTCGGTACCAATACCTTTGTCCTGTAAGCTATGTACCAGTGATTCGGAGCTCTGGCGTAGCGGTTTAAAGGCGATAGTCGGCGCGCGGTCGTTATCGCGGGTATTAGTTTTACCGATCAGTTGAACGTCTGCATGATTGCTGAGGAAGTCGAGTATCGGTGCGCCCAGCTGGTTTTCGTGTGCCTGGATTAATCCGTGTAAATCATTCATTTTACCGGCGGTATCAGTTGATGAATCGCCAAAATGGTGTGTGTGTAACAAATTGAAATAATCGATGACACCAGCGCAGGCAGCAACCTGTGCATGTTGCGGGCCAGCCGGGTTGTAGTCGTAACCCGGATTTCCGGCATTGAAGTAATGCGCCTGCGAAGCAAGATCGCCAGTGACTTCACGGTTGACGTAAAGCAGGCTTTGATGCGGTCCAAACACCTTGTATAGGCTGAAAGCATAGCCATCGACGCCGAGTGCTTTGAGGTCGCTGATATGGTGAGGTGCGTAGGCCACTGCATCGACGAAGACTTTCGCCGAGCTATTGGCTTTAACCAGCCGGGTGATTTCTGCGACCGGGTTGGCGGTACCGACAATATTCGAGCAATGAGTGAAAAACACCCAGCGCGTCTTCTCGTTAAGCAGTGTTTGAAGCTGGACGATATCGAGTAAGCCAGTTTCGGGATCTACCGTCCATTGCCGAATCGTGATGCCTTTTTCTTCTGCTTTCCGTCGCCAGACACCGCTGTTTGCTTCGTGGTCCTGGTTGGTAACAATAATTTCGTCCCCTGCTTTCCAGCCCGCACCAATTGCCTGAGCCATGACGTAAGTATTGATCGAAGTCGAAGGGCCGATAGTGAGTTCGGAAAGATCGATATTCAGTGCTTCACTCCATAGCTGTTTGGCTCTATCCATCGCTTCGCCGGCCTCATGCGAGGACGCAAATCGGGAATAGGGCTGGACGCGAGTGTGGCGGTTATAATGCTCCATCAGGTTATTAACCTGATTACAGACATAGCTGCCACCGGCGTTTGAAGCGAATACAAATCCGGGCTCATCGTTCAATTGTGAGAATTGTGCACGGACAAAATCGATGTCTAGTTTCATGGGTTACCTTTTATAATATTCAATCAAATCACCGCGAAGCGGTTGAGTCTAAATCCGGGCAATTTTCGCCCCGTTATTCATGATAGCATCGGATCCTGTATGAGTAATCACGACAGTTACAGAAAACATTTTTTCGAGCGTGGCTGGTGTCGGTTTGAGTTTGACGAAGCTATCGCTGCCTGGATTGAATCCGCTTTGCCATTTGCGCGTAAAGCGGTGGTTGCTGAAGAATTTTCCCGGTGGTTACGCTGTGAGGGTACCTGGTTTGTGGGCGTGAATGCTTTACCCAACAGGGCAGATGGATCGGTCGGCACGGGTCCCGGGCTACAGGGAGAGTTGGTTGATTTTATCCGTCAGGAGCTATACACCGATCACTTTGCCTGGGATGCGGCTCAGGTCTCGGTATTTTATCCAGGTTATCCCAGGCCGAAGGAATCTGAATCGGAAAAGGCCTTTCAGTATCGATGCCGTCGCGATGCTGCTCATGTCGATGGTCTGTTACCCGAAGGTGATTCGCGGAGGCGGCATTTGCGCGAGCATCATGGTTTTATCCTCGGCATTCCGATGGTTGAATACGATCAAAATACATCACCGGCTGTTATCTGGGAAGGGTCGCAGGAGTTGGTGCGATCTGCGCTGTCAAAGCGTTTCAACGGCATCGCGCCCGGAGAATGGAGTCATGAGGATATTACCGATAGCTACCACGCGGTGCGTCAGCAGGTATTCGAACAATGTAATCGTGTGCCGATTGTTGCCTGTCCGGGCGAGGCTTATCTAATCCATCGGCTCGCAGTGCATGGCGTTGCACCCTGGCGAAACGGTGCTGTTGCAAGTGCTGATGGCCGTATGATCTGTTATTTCAGACCGGAATTTCTGGATGCGGATGGCTGGTTAAATAGCCCCTGAGTTATTTGCTAACCTGTGTCGGCCGACCATCGTCATCCAGTGCAACAAATTTGAATTTAGCTTCGGTGACCTTTATTTTGGTACCGGATCGGTCTCGTTGTGCCCAGGCTTCGACATGGATATCGATAGATGAGTTACCGACACCGACGACTTCGGTATAAACACAAAGCACGTCACCGATTTTTACCGGCTCGATAAAGCTCATGCGATCCAGCGCAACTGTCACGGTGCGACAGCGTGCACGATCACGCGAGCAGATACCGCCCGCTATATCCATCTGAGATAAAACCCAGCCACCAAAAATGTCGCCCGAGGGATTCGAGTCGGCGGGCATGGCGAGTGTACGGATGGTCAGGTTGCCGTGGGGTTGGTCGGACATGGATTTACCTCTTAACAATAAAACAGGGTCGATTAGTATAATCCCGGGCCGGTTAAACACTACCCAAAAATCATCACTGCATTTATTATCCCGGGATGTCTGACCAAAAAAAACTGCTCATCGTGGCGCATAATCCTTCGCCAAATACCCAGGCGCTGGCTGATGCCACCCTGCGAGGTGCGCAGCACGAGGATATCGAAGGTGTCGAAGTGCGCCACCTGCCGCCACTACAGGCGGCTGCGGAAGACGTGCTGTGGGCCGATGCAATCATCCTTGGTACGACCGAAAACTTTGGTTATATGAGCGGTGCGTTAAAAGATTTCTTTGACAGGATTTATTATCCCTGCCTGGAAAAAACCGAAGCATTACCCTTTGCCTTATATATCCGGGCGGGGATCGATGGCACAGGGACGAAAATAGCGGTGAGTAAAATTACCACCGGCCTGAAATGGAAGCCAGTACAGGATACAATCATATTACACGGCGAATACCGCGATGAATTTATCGGCCAATGCGAAGAGCTTGGCATGTTAATGGCGGCGAGCCTGGAATCAGGAATCATTTAAAGAGGTAATTAATGTCTAATTTAAAGGGTAAGAAAGCCCTCGTATTTGGTGGTACTTCGGGTATCGGTCTTGAAACTGCGAAACTGTTACGCGATGCCGGATCAAGCGTGGTGACGGTGAGCCGTCGTGAAGCATCTATAGACGGTATGAGTCATGAAGTCGCGGATGTGCTCGATAGAACTGCTCTGGAAAGCCTGTTCGAAAAGCATGCTGGCTTCGATTATCTGGTGAACGCGGCTACCGGTGGCGCAAGAGCAATAGGCCCATTCCTGGAAATGGATCTGGATGGCTTTGAGGGCTCATTCGCCAAGCTCTGGGGTTATGCCAACACGGTACGGCTCGGAACGCCAAGGATGTCGAAAAACGGTGCGATCGTATTAATCAGCGGTTATCCAGCACGAAAATGGCGCCCCGGTGTGCTCGCGATCGGTACCGTCGGTAATGCGGTGGAAGGCTTTATCAAAATGGCAGCAAATGAAATTGCCCCGGTTCGTATCAATGGCGTCAGCCCGGGCCTGATCGATACACCGATGTTTTCGCACCTGGGGGATAATCGTGAAAACTATTATAAGGAAACCACCGCCAACAATTTGATTCCACGCGCCGGTAAACCGGAAGAAGTCGCTTCGGCAGTTGTGTTTTTGCTGGAGAATGAATTTGTTACGGGGACTATTGTTGATGTTGATGGCGGGGCGATAGTCACCTGATCCAAATGACTACATAACTCAGTCTTACTATATGGCTCCTCACCCGGGTGAATTGATGTTGCTGAATGGTATATGAAGACAGTTAAAGTATTGGATAAAATGCAAAAAGGCTACACTTACCAGCTGACAGAGTCGAAGGGTAAAAACTATGCCAGTGACTTTAAGCCGGAGCTGACGCCTGAAGAAATGCTGGCGCTAGGTGTGTTTGGAGGCAAATATCTGAGCGACTGTCGGGACGAGTTTCCCGCTGACTGGTTTACTAAAGCACGGTTAAGTCCGAAGTCTAAAGATATCGGGCTTAATTATTTTTCAGTTGATGCTTCTCAGTCGCTAAGTGAATGGCAGCGAAAAGGCTGGATTCATCCTCAGGACCCTCGAGGCTGGTTCCAGTGGTATTGTCGTTACTATATGGGTAGACGAACAGATGATGACCAACGCCAGATTAAAAGATGGAAAGCCTTCCGGCGACATGCTTCTGCTGTTAGAAAGAACTGTGAAAAATTCGATTTCAGTTGTCGAAAGAAGCAGCGGCAGGCCTTGCTGCACTGGGCCTATGACTCAAGAAACCTGTGAACAACCCTGTTATTAAAGTAAAAAGCCGATAAAAACTAACGAGCCGTTTTTTCAATTAACCCCAGGATTCTCTCAGTATTATAACGTTCATCCGAGGTCGTAATCGTTATTCAAACGATATCGATTATGTCGTAAATTTATTTTGATTGGTCGTTCTTGTTTATAGGGTTCGACCCGCTTTGTTATATTCTTTCGCGATGCATATTCCCGGGGTCGATAGCTGGTCGCGGATTTATAATCAAACAAGGGTAATGACTTATGGCAATACCAGCACAGGTAAAGTATTTAATCGTCGGCGCAGGCATTCACGGCCTGAGCACGGGTTACCATCTGGCGCAGCAACTAAAGGCTCAGGGCAAGGGTGACGGCCGCGATATTTTAATCATCGATAAAGGCGGTATCGCAGCCGGTGCTTCGGGCATTGCCTGTGGTGTCGTGCGTAATAACTACTTCCAGCCGGCGATGCGCGAACTCATGGCGCATTCGGTCGGCGTCTGGGAAACCGACCCCGAGGGCTACAGCTATCACCCGGTCGGCTATATGCAAATCAGCCCGGAGAGCATGCACGCGGATGTTGCCACTATCGCCCAGCAGCAGAAAGATATTGGCTACGAGTCTACTTTCATCGAAGGTGAGAAAGAATCCTCTGATTACATGAAAACCCTGTTCCACGACTGGCAGGCGAAAGGTATTACTTCTGTGCTTCACGAAAAGCGCGGCGGTTATGCGAATAACACCAAGGCCATGTACGCGCTGGCGACCAAAGCCGAAAACGAAGGCGTGCGCATCATGACCGGTATAAAAGTCACGGGCTTCAAGAGCGATTCGGCTGGTGGAGCGATTAAGGCTGTCGAAACCGACAAGGGTGAGATTGGCTGTGATCAGGTCATCATCGGTGCAGGTCCCTGGGCTAAGACTATCTGGGATATGCTTGAATTGCCCAAAACCATAAGCATCAAGGCTGCCGATGGTGTCATGCATAACGATATTCCGATGTGGATTTACTGGTCGTTACAGGAAGGCACGCTGGGTGTCGACCCTGAATTACAGAAGACCAACGATGGTAAATTTCCCCCCGTGATCCATGTCGACAGCAACGAGCCGCTGTACTCAGACTTTGATGGTTCGCTGATTACCGACAAGATGTGGGGCATCTACTACAAACCCGATTTCCACTTTGGTGGTATTCAGGGTGGGGCCGCGCCTTATGCGATTGAAACCGACCCGGACGATGTGGCGGTTGACCCCTACGGTGTCGATTCCCCCGATTTCGTCGTCGGCGAAGACTTCGCGCATATGTGGACTTCGGCTCTAGCGCATTGTCAGAAGCGTTTCGAAGGTCAGTTCGAGTTTTACAAAAACGAGCCTTCCGGTGGCATCGGCTCATTTACGCCCGACAGTTTCCCGGTATTCGATGTGTTTCGTGAAAACTGTTACCTGATTGCCGATTCGAACCACGGCTACAAGATGCTCGGTGTCGGCAAACTGGTGGCTGAAGAAATCTGCGGTAGCAAGAGCCGTCTATTAGAGCCCTTCCGCTTCTCGCGTTACGCTGAAGGCAAATTGCATCCGGTATCGAGCAGCCCTTTCCCCTGGAGCTAATCGCTCAATTTACCACTCATCTCCACACGACTTACCTGCGCCGCAGTAAAACTGGCGCAGGTTTTTTTGCCTGCTGTATAATCCCGCTCGGCCAACCACTGAGAGTCATTTTGCAATGGGTTTATTTGAACGATATTTATCACTTTGGGTCACGCTTTGTATTATTGTCGGCGTCACTCTGGGTAATCTTATTCCCGAGGCCTTTGCCGCAATAGCCGGCCTGG
>JAOUJX010000145.1 GCA_029882955.1 Gammaproteobacteria bacterium | reverse complement strand
GGGGGGAACCATGTTCAGAGACGCTTTGTTAGGAAAGTTTACGGTTTCCATGTTGGTCGATTATCTCGGGGACACTTCACTACGTACCGTGCAACGCTGGTATGCCAGCGATAAGGCCCCGCGTGCTGTGGTGTTAATGATTCGAATGTTAAAGGGTGAACTTGGGATTATTCATCCTGACTGGCAAGGCTGGTCAATTGGTAAGGACGGGCTTTTGTATTCACCGGAAGGTCGACACGTTCAACCGGGAGAGCTTCGAGCATTGCAATACCAGGGGGCAAGAATTCGAGCGCTTGAAAACAGGGTGAAGGAATTAACGGAGCAGCCCGTCGAGCCCGGTCGCCTTATAAAAATCCGCCTCGATAAATAGTTTACCATCCTTGGTATGGGTAGTGACTGAACTACCTATCCGGGATTTAGTCGATTTTCCATAGGTCATTCCGAGTATCGTTCCCACGATAAACCCAATAATAAAACCTATGAAAATCGGCGCTTTCATTTAGTCGGTTTTTTCTTCTTCCTGATTGTCTTCGGCTTCACCCTGGTTTACTTCCTGCAGGGTGTCCATGTGGATCTTCAGGTCTGCATAGTTACCACTGGCAAGGCAGCAGACACATTGCTCCAGGATTTCGACTTTTTTTTCTAATGTTTTTTCTTCACTCATTATGTTTACTCCAGTTTTGTTTCTATACGCGTTAACCGGGTGTGATGACCTAGTAAAACTTTTTGTTGTCGCAAAGCTACATAACTTAATACCAGGGGGCCATAATTCCCTAATGCATTTAACAATGTTGCGATAGCCTCTTCCATAATCAATCATCATTTTTTAACAGGAAAGTAATCAGAAAAATATTTCCGTTTAATGTACTCGGCCATAATCAAGGCCGTGACGGAGACCATGACAGAAAATAAAAATTTGTGGAATGTTAATCCTTTCATCAATCTACACTCGGGCAATACCAGGGTTCATAATTTTTCTCATGGCATTTACGCTGCCAAAATCCGCCTAGTGATTTATCTTTGCCCCCAGTCAATGCCGTGGTGGTTTTGTCGGCCAACTGGGAAGCCACGTTATCAGAGCTGGTAATATCCACTGACTTTTTCAGTGAGTCGATACCCTTGGCCGCTGCCTGCTTTGCCATGAATAACAAAATAAAAGCCGCCGCTATTAACATCATCATTTGTTTGTTGGTGAATTTAATCATTAAACCAAACTTAATTTGTAAGCGTTCCTGATTGCACTATCGGAAAAAGGCTGCACGCCGTTTTCATGTTTGATAATGGCCTTGACTAAATCAAAGGCCCTGGTTTCCACTTCGATACGTTCATCGGGTTTGACATCGAGCGAACCGGCCACCTGGTCGATATAACTTTCTGTGTCGTTCTCATTACCAGGAGCATATCGGCTTATAATTTTTTCTACGGTATCCAGGCCGTGAGTATTGGCATAGGTGCGTAGTGTTTTGAACAAGGCCCTAAGCCCCCATTCAGATCCAATGAACTGAACAAAATCTTTATCGGTCTGCTTGACCCTGGCCCCTTTCCACTGGCTACCACTGTGCCGGATATTACCGGGATTATTATTCCTGAGTCCTCGCGCTTTCATGTAGACAAAACCACCCGATAAAATTAAAACGATAATTAATAAAAACCATTTCATTGTCAGCATGTCTTATGGTGCAAATTCTTCCCACTCGTAAACAACCCTTGTCCCTATAATCCCAGAAACGTACGTAACCAAACCTTGCCCCTCCGGAACAATAATAGGCTCACCGTCAATCATGGAAAAATACGTATCTGCAACGGGGATTCGTCTCTCTCTTAAATCTGAGGTAATAAATGCGCCTTCATCTTGCCAGAGGACACCCTTTGACGATGGCCCGGCTAGGTATTTATTACCGTACATCGTGCTCGGGTCCACACTGGTGTACGCTGCATTATGACTCGCCAAATAAGCGGAACCGATGGCAGCCATAGCGACATGAAGCGCCTTCACCGCTAGACTCACACCCGAACCTGCAGGGTTCCAAATTTGCAAACGTGGAGAGGCCGCTGGAGTAGTATTCCTATCAGAGCCTATAAAATGTCTTTGGTTGTTTGGCCTGTGGTAGTAGTCATCCGGCATGGCCAATAATTTATCAAGCTGGGTAATACTGGCAATACTGCCCACTTGTCCAATGTTATTAATATCATTCGTGGGGGCGAAGTTTGCATCCTGGCCATAAACAATATTAATTTTTTTACCTGGCTGGGCTTCCCAGTCAAGGAACACGCGCTTAAAAATTATATTTTTATAAACGGCCCCGGCTTGAATCGGGAACCGATGCGAATGCTTGTCATTGAATCGGATATAAACTTTACCGTCGGTATCATCGTCAACATAAATAAACCGGCCTTGTAATAAAACCTCTTTGGGTTGATTGGCGGTCACGGCAATATCTAGCGTTTCGGTATGCCCTTCAAATTCAGTTAACCGGCCCTGGTCCGCCTTGTCGTATTGAGTCGCCATTTATTTCTTCATTACCTTGACCATGATTAATAAACCAATTACAAGCGCACCCACCAGGCCAAGTTGTAAACCTGTAAAGCCGCCGAACTGACCTTCACCGAAAGACGTAATACCAGGCTGTGAGGGTGACGGGTAACTTTTTGCGGGCGGGCTTGTTGGATTGCTTTTGTTCAGTCGTTTATCGACATCGGCTTTCACTTCCTTGTATATGCCGTAGGTATTGCCGACATTTTTAACACCTTCATTAAAACTGTCCCACCAACTTGTTTCTTTTTCTGCCATGCTATAACCCCTTCATGATCAACGCGCCACCGATAAACAAGGCGACAGGTACCAATACCTTACCAACACCACCGGCCCCGCCCTGCTTGAGTCCTGCACCCTGGGCGCGAACATCATCGACGGGAATAGTTCTGGCGACATCTTCTTCAGGAGTCGATGTTTTCTTCAGTAATTGATCTGTTAATGGTTTTGACTTTCCACCTGATGCAATTGCCGCACCTGTCACCGCACCGGCCACGGCATAAGGCCGGGTTCGACTGTCAGCAAAGGGAGCAAAGGCCGGATTTGCCAACCATAATAAATTTCGTTTGTCTGTAGTCAGCACCCGGCCCACTTTTCGAGCTGGTGCAATACCACGATTAATAGGACTTAATACACCACCAAAACCACCACGGGCACGACCAAGAACAGAACTAGAAATAGCGTTTGCCGGAGTCACGGCCTTGCCAACGATTGGCAGCTTACGCGCTACGGGTAGCACCTTGGCCGGTACACTTTGCACCGGCCTGGTTACTGTCTGAGCTGCCTTTTTAAAAAATCCCATCTCGTGAATTACTCAGGGAAAATGTATTCAATCACCATTGCAGTCAGTTCACCTTGACCGGCTGGCGCTGAAACATCGGCTTTTATTCGGCACTTGGTCGCCTGGGTAACATCAAAGCAATTAGACAACTTGCCTTTCATGTTGGAATCAATCACCGCTACCCCTTTGGGCATGGCGCTTAACTCTTTATCACCCATGTTTTTGTAGCGAAGGGCAGACCATGAACTTGACGAGCGAACGTCAGTATCGTCGATACTGAATTCCACGTTATTCACCAGCATGTCATTAGGTACACCGTCATCCGTACAGTACAGGACAACATCACGAATGTTATTACCGACTGGCATTTCCAATTCCAAACGGGAGTTAGCCGCGTTAAAGGTTTCGGATTGCTCAGTAATAACACGTATGAATTTTGATTCGCCCTTATCGGATTTGCCATCACTGCCAAGAACTTCCTCGGATGAATCGACAAAGACTTCCACGTTACCAGTGAAAGCAGTAGTAGCCCCACCCTTAACCAATACATCGTCAATGTCACCCAGTGACAAACGAAGTTGTAAGAGTGAAGTCAGATAAGCCTGGAAGGACGAATCTTTAGGCCTTGGCCCGTCGAAATTAATCCGATCAAGCAATAAGACCAGTTTAACAGGATGAGTCGCGACAGCAGTACCAGGCTTAACGCTGGTATTAATGAACTTGCGTTCATAGTTACCGACCATGGCCATGACACCCGAACTATTGTGCAATACCGTTTTACCATTGGCATTGAATGAGGCCCGTTTGATTAACTGGGCTGGTGCATCTTCATTGATACTGGTAGCGGCCCCAACTGTGATAGTCAAATTACCTTCGACCGTCACCATGATGGTATGAATGTCCTGCACCCGTGGAATGTCTACGCGGATTTCGCCGCCTGGTTTAAATTCTTCCAGGTGTACGGAACGGAATAGGGTTTGTTCTGGCATGGGAAAAACCCTCCTTATGAGCCGGTAACAATCTGACGTGCTTTAGGCACTCGGAAGATAGCGGCAACGATGATCGCCGTGGTCAGTGCAGCCATGGCCCAACCTTTTGCAGTCTTTGGCATTTTTAAATCCCTCTACGTTATGAAATAGGTCACGCTATTGCGTGTTGAATGCAGTAGAGAGGAAAAAGGAAGGAAGGGAAAATCTGTATACGTAGTACGTATACAGATAAAAATTATTTAAATATTTTTTCTTCGAGTTTGCCGGTTACGTTGTTTCGTTCGTAGTAGTCATGGCCCTTTAACCTGGCCATTTGTTCCCTACGTATACGCAACGCCTTAGCCATTTCCACGATGTCAGGGTCATAGTTCAAGCGTCTGGAATGGACAATTGTACAGTTACCAAAAAAATCCTTGTCCACACTGGCCGGACGCTGGGAAGTGCCGATTATACTAATTTCCTGGGCGCGTCCTGTCAGGGTGAGCATTGACCAGGAGCCAGGGGAACTATTCGGTTTAGTGACAAATTTCAATTCTTCGACCAGGTACAACATGCGGCCAAAACTTAACACGATATGATTGACAGCCTCGAATTGCTTTTCCCTGACACTCTTATCCATTGACGGAATGAATGAAACTCGGAACCGGCCCCGCTTGCCTTTTGATTGAATATAATTAAACAGATCACCGGCCCTGGAAAATTGCTTATCGACATCGGTATATTCTCGTTTGAAGTCCCAAATAATTGTCCTGGAAGGTTTCAATATTGCGATCAGTTCATCGGCCCTGGTTGACTTGCCGCTATCAGTCGCACCAAATAGGCCAGCAATAAAAGCCCGATTATCCAGGCTTTTATTTTTTGTCTGTTTCTTCTTCTTCGACATGATCAGCCTCTTTGAGCTTTTCCTCACGGATTGCATGATAGGAACCGACAACCACTTCCACAGTGAAATAGGCCGCTTTAATCTCGGCCCCAAATTCTCGATAGAATTTCACCAGGGAAAAATTTTTCCCAAATAAGGGGAATACTTTAGGCCCGTATTTTTCAATTAATGGCGTGTAAACCTCTGCCCCTTTTTCCTTTGTTGCAGGTTCATAAGTTATCGGCGCTACCTTTTCGACCAGACCGAACAAACCATTAACCAGGATTTGTGAAATTTCTTTCGCATCCTCTCCCGATATTGATTCACTATCCGGCTTCGCCTGGTTTTCCTTTGGGCTTTCCTGGTCATCCTGGCCACCCGTACCAGGAGTATCGCTCCCTGAAACATTACCTTGATTAACTGTAAGCGCGTCATCGGCATTTTTTATCACGTGGTCAATTCCACTAGTTGAAGAATCCATCGTTCACCTCTTTTACTGGTTCATCTTTGCCAGCCTGACCGACTGGCTCCATACGATTTAACAGACCATCACTACAACCTCGGGACCTGCAAAAGCTTTGATTTCCGCAACCTGGGCATACGTGATAAGCAAAGTTATTTTTTTCAGACATACGAACCTCTGACTGTTCGCCACATTCCAGGCATTTAACATGCCCTATTGTTTTATTTGCCACTGGGTTTCCTCCTGGTCAATGAAAAGGGGGGCCAGTACTGCCCCTATCGTTAAAAAGTTGTCCCTTCTGGCCCTGACGGGCTGAAAAGTTATCCCCCGGTATCAAGTCAACCCTATAGGCCCGTCCGTCGTAATTTAAAGAACCTAGCCATCGGATAGAATGGGGGTCGAGTTTTTCACCGTGAACCATTGAATGCCGAAGTTTTACTTTTATTTTCTCGCGTTCTTTCTTTGGTCTGTCCTGGTAAATTTCTTTCCAGGGGCTTTTGATAATGTCCTGGCGAACCTTTGCTGATAGTTCTGCATCGGTACAAGTGATCAATCTTTCTTTGGGGGTCATCCTGTCCCATCGTTTGCCATGTGCTGCATATAACAGACCGTATGAACGTACACGCCGGAACTTTTGCTGTGCATCCCACCACTCGATAAAGCGCTGGTAAGGCCATTCAATCATAGAAGGCGCGACACTATTACCATTGCTATGGTCGATACCACTGTTATATTGATCATGACGATCATTACCATAATTTTCATTAAGTCGTTCATTATGCTGTTCATTTGCTTTAACCTCTGATTTAGTTGGTACGATTTGCGCGCTGTACTTAATCGCTTCCAGCAATGCTGATTGTATGGACTGGGAATCTTTGCCTAGTTCCTTGATGTATAAACCAGCGTTCCAGAAGTGCCGAAGGTCTTTATATGAAAATGCACCCTCGACCATAAAAAATATATTTTGGTGCACGTTCCAATCACCATGAACCGATAGCGGGTCTTCCTGGACAGAAAGCGCGCCCTTTATCATGGGAAATAATTTTTCTTTTGTTTTTACAACTTGGCGAAGTCCACAGGCTGGCCCATCTTTGAATGATACCGGGCAATATTCGACACGTTTATGAAGTAGGTCTTTCAGTTTATCGGACAATTCTTTTTTGCCCCTGGCTAAATCATCCGGTCTGTAATTGTGAGTAGTTAGGACAGAGTAAAAAATTCTATGTGTTGGTTTTTTGTTTGCAAAAGATAATAATTCGGGTAAGTAAAATTCTGTCAGTCTTTGGGTTTCTTCCCTGGACTCATCCGGGCATAAACGAACCAAGCCGCATTTATTAGCCCATGCCACCAGGAGACCGCCATCGGGTTTTAATCCGAAATGCCCTTCCTTTCTGCAATCTCTCAACCTGTCGGCAATGTCAGCGAGATCCGAACGTCCAGCCAGTAAAGATACATCCTCGATGTAATCAGCTAGCCGTTCCTCGGCTTCACGTCTTGCCTGGAAACCGGCTGCGGCTTCCTGGGCCATTTCCTCAGCCTCGAATAATTCTGCTTGGTCAAAAGGTAAGGCTTGTTGATGTCCACGACCAGTAACAATGTTGTGGCGTTCGATTAAATCTACGGCCCGTTGTATATGGGGGGGTAGTGTATTGCAGGTCTGGGCCTTGTCAGTCTCAGACCAGGAATAGAGCGTTCTATAAGCTTGGTCTATCGCGTTCAATGTTCAAACCACCATTGCACAAGGGCGACGTAAACCAGGCCGATAACAATACCAATGGCGGCTGTCATCACCACACCGCCCAGAGAATAACGAAATAAATTATTAAATATGAAGCCCAGAAATATTTAGCTGTCATGCTACGGCCTCCTTGTTGTAATCATTCAACCATTCATCATCCGATTGATTGTTTACCATCGCATCACGTTCAGCGGCGCGGCGTTGTTCTATCTGTTCCGATAAAGTGTGCCTGGCACGATTTGGATCCCTTAGCCCTTCCCACTTCACCGCAGCCGCCCCACGAAACATATTCATAATTTTTTTTCGGGAAAATGTCGGCATGTCCATCCATTCGTAATCATGGAATGATTCATCACCAGGGGGAGGCATTGGCCCGGTAGCAGTCGAAAAGGCCAAACGTACAAAAAGCAAACGCATATCCTTCGGTATCATCGTCCAAGCCAAGTACATGGGCAGACGGTCGATATCGTGGTTAGTGGTAGACATGACCTTTCCCACTTGAAGGAACACAGTCACGCATGAATAAATCCCATTCATAACGACGTTCACCACTGGTCACTACGTAACGACCAGGGACAAGGGCTCGCACCTCTACAACATCGCCTTTGATTTTGTCTTTAAAGAAATTTCCAACTTGCGGGGTAATATCATTTTTCATTTTTATAATTCTCCATGTGTTGTTGTTGTCCCTGTATAAAAACGGGGCCTATTACGGCCCCGACAACTCACACAGGGAATTAGGTACGCAGGAGAGACTAAGCAGTAAGGAAGTGGGGGGACAACTTACAAGACAGAGGCCCTCCCCGCGTGCCTGAATAACCTTATAGTTCACAACTGGTAACAATGTCAACAAAGGGTAGCGTTCACATTTGATGCAATGCGGCTATAATAGGCAGCGGGACAACTTATAAAACAACGGAGGCCGACTCATGACAAAGTCAGCAAAGTATCTTGATTTAGTCAAGAAAAAACATGGACTTAAAACAGATTATGCACTCGCCCAATATCTTGATTTATCACGGGCAAAGATAAGCAATTTCCGGACGGGCTTTCGTGCGTTCGATGATATTACCCTTTATAAAGTAGCGGATTCACTAGGTATCAATCCGGCTTTAATTCATTCAGAGATAAATCTTGAAAAAGCGAATACACCAGAGAAGAAACAATTTTGGAAAAGGACATATTCTAAAATTGCCGGTACTGCAGCGGGTGTCATTTTGTCATGCTCAATGCTGGCCCATACCCCCGAGCAAACCGGCATTTCTGGGGCTGATAATCAGTCAATAATATATATTATGCGAACTCTGACCGGGCTAGCGGCCTTGATCATGGTTATGGGGGTTATCATGGTATCCCCCTTGTATCGTTCGCACCTGAGAGCGGCCCTAAAACGGTCAACCTTTACGGCCCTGGGTTCGATTTCCCTATTGTCCCCGGTTTATGCGGATGCCTGGTCTACTGGGGACACGTACCGGGAATGGACTTACCAGGCTATTCATTTCATTGATTACCGGCAGACCGTCCAGATCAGCAAGTCATGTGACCAGTACGAAGAAACAAACCCCTTTTTAAATCGCTGCCCCAGTCGGGCCAGTGTCGATAAATACTTCCTGGCAACCGGCCTGTTACACGCAGGCCTAAGCGCCTGGCTACCTGTCAAATTTAGGGGGCCATTTCAGTACGTGACGATCGGGATCAGTTCTGGTTCTGTCATGAACAACTATCGAGTCGGTATCAAGATTCCCTATTAATTCACGCTATAGCATGGGGGGGAACCATGTTCAGAGACGCTTTGTTAGGAAAGTTTACGGTTTCCATGTTGGTCGATTATCTCGGGGACACTTCACTACGTACCGTGCAACGCTGGTATGCCAGCGATAAGGCCCCGCGTGCT
>JAOUJX010000505.1 GCA_029882955.1 Gammaproteobacteria bacterium | reverse complement strand
CGAGTGACTATTGCGATTTCTTGCAGTTGTGTTCCATCTTCAAGTAAGTAATCATGCTAGCCTCAAGACCGACTGTCGTATTTTATGTTTTATTACCTGAGACACTCCCTAAACCACCATACAAAACAGCCTGATAAATACCGTAATGTCGGCTATGATCGCTTTCAATTACTTCATGTTGTACCAATTCACCGTCATCTGGTTTTAATGCATTGAAAATTTATATCCTTGGTATCTGCGGCACCTTCATGGCGGGCCTCGCCCTGCTCGCCCGCGAACGCGGGTTCGAAGTCAGCGGCTCCGATTCCCAGGTATACCCGCCAATGAGCACCCAGCTAAGCGACGCCGGCATCCTGCTAGACCAGGGCTATGAGGCCGAGTCACTCAGGGACGATGTCGATATGTTTATCATTGGCAACGCTATCAGCCGCGGCAACCCGCAATTCGAAGCAATACTCAACGATAATCGACCCTATCGTTCCGGGCCACAATGGCTATATGAAGAAATATTGAGCGAGCGCTGGGTTTTAGCCGTGGCCGGTACGCATGGAAAAACCACGACCAGCAGCATGCTGGCCTGGATTCTGGAATATAGCGGTCTGCAGCCCGGCTATCTGATTGGTGGCGTTGGTAGAAATTTTGAGCATTCTGCCAGGCTTGGTGATGGTCCGTTTTTCGTCATCGAAGCCGATGAATACGATACCGCACTATTCGATAAACGCTCCAAATTTGTGCATTACCATCCAAGAACTCTCGTATTGAACAATTTAGAATTCGATCATGCAGATATCTTCGATGATCTCGCAGCCATCCAACGCCAGTTTCACCACCTTGTGCGTATGATGCCGGAAAACGGTTTAATTATTCATAACCGGGATTGCGCGGCGCTTGATCAGGTACTCGCTATGGGTTGCTGGAGCGACTGTCTCGGTTTCTCACAACAGCCAGATAAAAACGGCTTCACTGTCGATATAGATTTCGCTCTGCATGACAATGTTAAAGCCGAGACACATCATCTGGAACTAAAGCAGACAGGGCTGTTCAACGCGCTAAATGCCAGTGCCGCAGCACTGGCTGCGCGACACGCGGGTGTGCCGCTGGCAACTTCACTACTCGCACTGCAACAATTCGAGGGTGTCAAACGTCGCCAGGAAGTCATTGCCGAAATTGATGGCATCCGGGTCATCGACGATTTCGCCCACCACCCGACCGCCATCGACCTCACCTTGCGCGCCCTCAAGGCAGTAACCCGTGGGAAACTCTACGCGGTGATTGATATCCGCTCGAACACGATGAAAATGGGCGTCCATGCGTCGCAGTTCTCCGAGTCTATCGCCTGTGCGGACACGGTTCTGTTATGTGAAAATGACACAATTCAGTGGGATATCCGTGCAATCGAAGTGCCAATGTCTACAATAATAGCCATTAAACCCAATATCGACGAAGTGATTAACCATTTATTAAAAAACTGCCGGGAGGGCGACCAAATCGTTATCATGAGCAACGGCGGCTTTGATAACATTCACAACAAGTTAATACAGGCGCTGAGTTCCAGACACTAACATGCAAGAAACCAGAAAACGTCCCGCAAAAATCGCGAAATACGAAATTAAGCGTCGTATCGGTCGTGGTTCGATGGGTGTTGTTTACGAAGCTTACGACCCATTTGTGCAACGCACCGTGGCCCTTAAGGTAGCTCATTATTCGGATAACATAGGCAATAGCACCAAACAAAAACTACGCGAAGCATTTTTTTCCGAAGTCTATAGTGCAGGCAAGATGCAGCACCCCTCCGTGGTCAGCGTTTACGACGCCGGACAGGAAGGCGATATGAATTATATGGTGATGGAATTTGTCGATGGCGTCACCTTACAGGAATACGTCACCGGTGAAAAAACCCTGACCTCCAACCAGATAGTCGAAGTGATTTACCAGTGTGCCAAGGGCCTCGACTACATTCATCGCCAAGGCGTTATTCATCGAGATCTCAAGCCTGGTAATATCATGCTCAGCACCGAGGGCGAAGTTAAAATCATGGACTTCAGTATTGCCCATGTCGATGTCGGCTTCGAAAATCATAACGAGGATGTCCAGGGCTCACCCATGTACATGCCTCCAGAACAGCTATCCGAAGAAAAAAGGCTGGTATTTCAGTCCGATATTTATTCGCTGGGCGCCGTCATGTATGCGTTATTAGCGAGAAAAACTCCTTATAAAGCTAGTAGTCTCGAGTCCCTGATATACAAAATATGCAACCTTGAGCCTCAGCCTCTGCTTGAAATTGATCCCCAGTTACCGGCACATATTACTGACATAGTAA
>JAOUJX010000144.1 GCA_029882955.1 Gammaproteobacteria bacterium | reverse complement strand
GCGGGCAAGCAGATTTTGATGAATCTTGATAGCCCGGTCCACCTCCCCTTTAGATCGGAATAAATTTCCCAGAGTAATATGGATTTCGACCGTATCGCGGTCTAACTGGACCAGTTCGGTGAAGGTGCGAATCGCCTTATCGGACTCATCGGTTAACAGGTAATTAAGACCCTTAGCATAGGAGTCAGTATAGCGTGATTGACCAGTATTTCGATCTTCGCGTCGGCGTCCTGGGCGCGACCATCGACCCATTACCCAACCGATAAGTAAAGAAATTAGTATTAATGATAGTAGCCAGAGATCCAATGTAAGGCCACCTGCATGGCAGTATTTAGATTATATAGGGCTGAAATTAAAGCGGCTATTTAGCGTTCGCCCGGTCTCGTAATTCTTTGCCAGGTTTGAAATGAGGCACATACTTACCCGGCAATTCGACCTTATCACCAGATTTCGGATTGCGACCGGTTCTGGGTGGTCGATAATGAAGGCTAAAGCTTCCAAAGCCCCGGATTTCTATGCGATCGCCGTTAGATAATGCGTTACTCATCATTTCAATCAGACTCTTCACTGCAAGCTCGACATCTTTGTAGGCCAGATGCCCCTGATTCTTAGATAGATTATCGATCAGGTCTGATTTAGTTAATGAAGGTACATAGTCTGGTTCTTTCATCACAACGCCCATTTTAGTCTGATGCCGAAGATGCGGTTCAAAATTACCAACAGCACTTATAACGATAAAATATAAATCTAGAATTTACTTATCTTACAAAATCAACGACTTACAGTCACTACTTTTAACAGCCCTTTTTAAACTTTGAGGGCGACTTAACAGTTTAAGTCGCCCTCAAACAGGATTTTAAGAATCCAGTTTTTCCTTTAACAGGTCGCCGAAACTGGTAGTTGTACCAGTTGAATCAGTGCTCGCTGCATAATCCTTCAAGGCTTCCTGCTCTTCGTCGGTGTCCTTAGCTTTAATAGAAAGAAAAACGCTGCGGCCTTTACGATCCATACCTGTAATCTTGGCTTCTACCTGATCACCCTCGTTCATGAAGCTACGGGCATCTTCGACGCGATCTTTCGCCATTTCTGACGCTCTCAACACACCTTCGATTCCATCGCCGAGATCGACTATGGCCGCCTTGGCATCTACCGATACGACAGTGCCTGTGACGATGCTTCCCTTTGGCTTATCTGAGATAAAGCTGGAGAATGGGTCTTTTTCTATTTGCTTGATACCCAGTGAAATACGCTCCCGCTCCGGATCGATAGATAAAACCATCGCTTCAACTTCCTGACCTTTCTGATAATCACGAACTGCTTCTTCACCAGTTTTGTTCCAGGACAGATCGGTAAGATGAATCAAACCATCGATATTGCCATTGAGACCGATAAAGATTCCGAAGTCTGTAATCGACTTGATCTTACCAGAGATAATGTCGCCTTTATTAGCGGTAGTACCAAACTCTTCCCATGGGTTTTGCTTGCATTGCTTCATGCCAAGAGAAATACGTCGACGCTCTTCATCGATTTCGAGAATAACGACTTCGACTTCATCACCGAGGTTAACAACCTTGTTCGGGTTAACATTTTTGTTAGTCCAGTCCATTTCAGAAACGTGGACAAGACCTTCAACACCGTCTTCGATTTCGACAAAACAGCCATAATCAGTAATATTGCTGACGTGACCGAACAGACGCTGACCTTCTGGGTAGCGACGCATGATGTTAGCCCAGGGATCGTCGCCGATTTGCTTCAGGCCAAGAGAAACACGGTTCTTGTCGCGGTCGAACTTGAGTACCACAACGTCGATTTCCTGACCGATTTCAACCACTTCAGAAGGATGTTTAACACGCTTCCAGGCCATATCGGTGATGTGTAGCAGACCGTCGATGCCGCCGAGGTCGAGGAAAGCACCGTAATCGGTAAGATTCTTGACGATACCACGTACGCGTTCGCCCTCTTTCAGTGTTTCAAGCAGTTTTTCACGCTCTTCGCTGAATTCTTTCTCTACCACTGCACGACGTGAAACCACAACATTGTTGCGCTTCTGGTCGAGTTTGATGATCTTGAATTCGAGTTCTTTTTCTTCCAGGTAAGCGGTATCGCGAACCGGGCGTACATCGACCAGAGAACCTGGCAGAAATGCACGAATTTCGCCGATATCAACGGTAAAGCCACCTTTGACTTTGCCTGTGAAACGGCCCGTAATGATTTCGTCAGCTTGTTGCGCTTCTTCAAGGCGAGCCCAGGCACGAGCACGCTTGGCTTTTTCACGCGAAAGACGCGTTTCGCCATAACCATCTTCGAACGAATCTAGTGCGACTTCGACTGAATCGCCAATATTGACGTCGAGCTCACCACTTTCGTTGTAAAACTGTTCTACCGGGATAACACCTTCAGATTTGAGGCCGGCATTGACGATTACAACATCACGGTTGATATCGACGACTTCGCCAGTGATGATTTCACCGACGCGCATATTCATTTGAGTAATGCTTTGCTCAAACATTTCTGCAAAATTTTCAGACATGGAATTTCCTAAAAAGGCTTGTAATATCAAAGCACTGGATCGTGCTTTTATTACCTTAAGTTAAGTTAAAAAACCTTGTGACAGTGTGTCACAGGGGCCGTTACTGGATCACTTCTTCGATATGACTAATCATCAGTTCGGTGACCTGGTCGAGGTCGAGTAAGCTCGAATCCACTACCAATGCATCGCTCGAAGGTACTAGTGGTGATTCACTGCGATCACGATCGCGTTGGTCACGTTCACTGATCTCCGATTCGAGCTGCGCGATGTTAACGGATATACCCATACTAATCAACTGCTTATGCCGCCTTTGCGCCCTAACTTCGGGTGATGCGTATAAAAAAAACTTGATTCGAGCTTTCGGGAACACAACGGTACCCATATCGCGGCCATCGGCTACCAGTCCGGGGGATTGAAAACACTGCCTCTGGCGATCTAAAAGTCGTAATCTTACGCCTGGATAAACGGCTATAACCGAAGCCGCATCGGCTGTCGATTCCAGGCGAATCTGGCTCGATACGTCTTCATCGTCTAGATAAGGGATACTAAGTTCGTCGCCCTCTTCAAAACGGATATTAAAATCACTTAGAGAGTCGACAACCGATTTCTCATCATTTAAATCAGCATCCTCTCGCAAGGCTTTCAAAGCCGCGAGCCGATAAATAGCACCGCTATCGAGCAGGTGGAAGCCCAGATGGCGAGCTAATCGTAATGCCAGGGAACCTTTACCGGAACCACCAGGTCCGTCGATGGTGACTACATAAGACTCATTCTGTGTCATGACTTGTTATCCTTAGACCCGTGTTGGATGCGAGTGTTACAAATCCCGGGAAGGACGTATTCACATTCGCACAATTGTTAATTTTAATTTTAGCCCGGGCACATAACGATGCAACGCTAAAAGCCATCGCGATACGATGATCGCCATGCGATTCAACCTCGCCGCCTCCGAGTTGTCCTCCCTGGATACGAATCCCATCGACTGTTGGCTGAGCGTCTATACCCAGGATATTCAAACCATCCGCCATAACCTGAATTCTATCACTCTCTTTCACCCGCAGCTCCTCTGCCCCGCTTAATATAGTTTCACCATCTGCGCAGGACGCTGCCACGAAGAGGACGGGGAATTCATCGATAGCCAGCGGTACCAGTTCTTCCGGTATCACAATTCCTTTAAGCTGAGCGCTGCGCACAGTGATATCAGCTACCGGCTCTCCACCCATGTATTTTTCGTTATGCAGAGATATATCAGCACCCATTAAGCGTAAAATATCTATTACACCGGTGCGGGTAGGATTCACCCCGACGTGTTCGAGTTTAATCTCGCTACCTTTTGCAATACTTGCCGCCACCATAAAAAAGGCCGCAGATGAGATATCGGCAGGCACATCAATATCGGTAGCCTTTAATGACTGCAATCCAGACATACGGATTTCATTGCCATTACTGGCAACATCGCAGCCAAAGCCGCGCAGCATACGCTCACTATGGTCACGTGTCGGGGCGGGTTCTCTTACCACGGTTTTGCCTTCTGCGTATAAGCCGGCAAGCAGGATACAGGACTTAACCTGGGCCGATGCCATCGGCAAATCGTACTCTATTGCTTTCAGATGACTTCCACCATTGATAAACAGGGGTGCAGTACCGCCTTGCTGGCTATGAATTTTCGCACCCATGGCTTCCAGCGGGTTAATCACACGGTTCATTGGTCGAGTCGAAAGTGACTCGTCACCTATCAATTCGCTATCGAATTCCTGTCCAGCCAACAATCCCAGTAACAGGCGCATCGCAGTGCCAGAATTCCCCATATCCAGCTTTTTAGCCGGTGCTTTTAATCCATTTAAGCCAACACCGTGAACAACGATCTGGTCGGAATTCTGATCAATGACAACACCCATTGCCTGAAAAGCTTTTAGCGTATTCAGGCTATCCTCACCTTCCAGAAATCCGGTTATATGACTGGTACCATTGGCAATCGAAGAAAATATAATCGACCGATGTGATATCGATTTATCACCTGGAACGCGAATTGAACCGGTGACGATACCACCGGGAGAACATTGAAAATACATCATCAACAATTACCGATTAAAGAGTCACGTTCCGACTTTGCCTTACCGAACAGAGCCAGTAACGCATCAGCGTCATTCGTCTTAATTGCGCTTGAAATCATATCGAGTTCATTTTTATAGCCTTCAATGAATTGCAAAAGAGTATCTCCATTCGAAAGACAAACATCACGCCACATCACAGGATCACTGGAGGCGATACGTGTAAAATCACGGAAGCCACCCGCAGCATATTTGAATATTTCATCATGTTCATTAAGACTCGACAGATAATTCACCATCGCGTAGGCCAGCATATGAGGTAAGTGAGAGGTCGCGGCCAGAACCTTATCGTGATGCTCTACAGACATATATTCAATATGGGCACCACATTGCTGCCACATATCGACAACCCGCTGTATTGCCGGCTGGATGGTTTCATCTAGAGGCGTCAGAATAACCCGCCTATTTTGAAATAATTCCGCGTAACCAGCTTCAATCCCGCTTTTTTCAGCGCCAGCAATCGGATGGGCCGGTACAAACTGTTGAAACTGTAGACCTAAACCGGCCCTCGCTACTGCCACTACGGAGCCCTTGGCACTTCCCGCATCAGTGATAACGGTATCTTCTGCGATGTGACCTTTCATTTGTTCAAAAGCGCTTTCCATTGCACCCAGAGGCACCGCGACAACGACTATGTCGGCGCCTTTCACAGCCTCGGCAATCGAAGATTGATAGCTATCGATAACACCAAGTTCGACACCTTTTTTCAGGTTATCGATATTGCGGCCGCAACCGACAACGTGCTCCACCGCACCGGCCTGTTTAAGCGCAAGTGCTAGTGAACCACCGATCAAACCGGCTCCTATAATCGTCAGCCGTTTGATCATAGCGAGGCTTTGGGATAAGAGCCGAGAACCTTAAATCGAGCAGCCTGCTGTTTGAGCTCAACAAAAGCTTTAATCACATCTTCATCTTGCTGGTGGCCGTCGATATCGATGAAAAATACATACTCCCACTTTCGGTCCGGTGCCGGACGCGACTCGATCTTATTCATGCTGATACCGTTATCTGCCAGTGGCTGCAATAAACCCAATAAGGCACCGGGGTTATTTTTAGTAGAAATTAATAAGGACGTTTTGTCGGAACCGCTCGGATCGATATCCTGCTCACCGATAACCACAAAACGAGTGGTATTGTCGGATAAGTCCTCGATGTTTTCGACACATATTTTGAGATCAAAGGCTTCGACTGCGGGAAAACCACAGATTGCCGCCGCATCAGGTTCTTCTTTGGCCAACCGTGCCGCCTCGCCATTACTACTGACTGGAATTCGTTCAAGGTTCGGAAAGTTCTGATCAAGCCAGCGCCTGCACTGCGCAAACGATTGCTGGTGAGAGTAGATATATTTAATCTGACTGACGTCCTGCGACTGGTTAGCCAGATGATGATGAATCTGAATTTCAACTTCACCGCATATTTTCAAACCCGATTCGATAAACATATCGAGGGTGTGACTGATGACGCCTTCAGTCGAATTCTCGACCGGTACCAGGCCAAAGTTTGCATGACCCAGTTCCACTGCATTAAAAACATCCGGAATACTGCTCATCGGCACAGTCGAAACCGAGTGGCCGAAGTGTTTGAGTGCGGCACTCTGGGTGAAAGTACCCTCAGGTCCGAGAAAGGCGATCTTTAACGGTTGCTCTAGCGCCAGACAGGCCGACATCACTTCACGTATCAGGCGTCCAACTTCTTCGTCACTGAGAGGTCCCTGATTTAACGACTTGATTCTTTGAATAACCTGCGCTTCACGGTCGGGCCGGAAAAAATTAACCACATCGCCGGGGTGTTCGCTGGCCTCTCGCTTAACTTCAGCGACAGTGACGGCGCATTGAGCACGTTGATTAAACAGTTCGAGCAAGCGCCTGTCGATATCGTCGATTTGATCGCGTAATTCCTGTAAAGCTTTATCACTCATGAGTTATTGTTCGAGCTGGCAATGGTCTAAAAACAAGAACGCAGTATAAGTGATATTATTATCGGAATCATGCTTCGCGTTCAGCAAAATCCAGCATAAAACTGATTAATTCATCGACGCCGGCTTCGGGCATCGCATTGTAAATACTGGCGCGCATACCACCCGTTAGACGATGGCCCTGAAGATTGGTCAAACCGGCCTCAGCGGCTTGCTCGAGAAACAGATTATCCAACTCACTGCGCTTCAGCGTAAATGGAATATTCATCCAGGAACGAAAAGCCTGTTCAATATCGTTATGATAAAAATCACTTTGATCAATCGCCTGATACAGTTTTTTAGCCTTGTGGGCATTCACCTCGGCAAAATGCGTCAAACCACCCTGACGTTTAATCCACTGAAACACCAATCCGGAAAGGTACCAGGCAAAGGTCGGTGGCGTATTGAGCATTGAGTGCTGGTCAGCGGTTTTTCGATAACTATACATTGATGGACAAATATCCAACGCTTGATCCAGCAAGTCTTCTCGAACGATGATCAGGGTTAAACCGGCGGGCCCGATATTTTTTTGTGCACCCGCATAGATAACGCCATACCGACTGACATCGATTGGGCGCGACAGGATAGTCGAAGACATATCGGCAACAATCGGGATATCTCCAGTCTCGGGCAAATCATAAAACTCCAGCCCGCCGATGGTTTCATTCGGCGTAATATGGACATAGGCGCTGTCGCTGGATAGCTGCCAGTCAGACATCCGGGGGACTGATTTATAGTGAGCCGATTTAGACGAGGCGCAAACATTAACACGAGTATACCGCCCGGCCTCCCTGATAGCCTTCGCCGACCAGATACCGGTATCACAATAATCGGCCTGTTGCTTTTGACCTAACAGATTCAAAGGCACCATAGAGAACTGGCTGCTCGCTCCGCCCTGCATAAACAGTACCCGATAATGGTCGGGTACTGAGAGTAATTCTCGCAGATCGGCCTCAATGCGCTGTGCAACCTCGGTATAGCCGGCCCCGCGATGGCTTATTTCCATCACCGACATACCGCAACCATGCCAATCCAGCAATTCTGCCTGTGCCTGCGCCAGAACTTCGGTCGGAATGGTAGCCGGACCGGCGCTGAAATTATAAACTCGCGAAACTTCTGACATTATTCGCCAAGGTTACTCGCCGACAAGTTCTGACTCGTCGTCAGAATCTTCTCCATTCACGCTAGCCGCGACGGGTTCGATTTGAACCAGCTGTTCGTCTTCACCGACTCGTATCAAAGTCACACCCTGAGTATTACGCGCAAGAATAGAAATACCATCGACCGGCGTGCGAACCAGGGTGCCCGCATTACTAATGAGCATTATTTCTTCATCACCAGTCACGCGTATGGCACCGATAACTCGACCATTACGCGTCGAGGTTTTAATCGATATTACACCCTGGCCACCACGTCCCTGAGTAGAAAAATCTTTGATTCGCGTACGCTTGCCGTAGCCATTTTCGGTAGCAAATAAAATTTCGCCCTCATCCGAATCGATGGCAATCAGAGAAATAACTTCATCACCAGACTTGACCTTGATACCACGCACACCGGCTGCAGTCCTGCCCATGGCACGGACGTCTTTTTCTGCAATACGAATGCCTTTACCCGCACTGGTAAAGAGCATTAGATCTGACTCGCCGGCAGTGAGTTGAGCACCGATCAAGCTATCGTCGTCGCGCAGGTCGAGTGCGATAATGCCGTTAGCCCGCGGGCGTGAAAAACTCGCCAGAGAAGTCCTTTTGACCTTGCCACTGGCGGTAGCAAAGAAAATGAACTGATCTTCTGGATAATCGCGTACTGGTAAGATCGCGGTAATTCGCTCATTTGGTTCTAACGGCAATAAGTTCACCATCGGGCGTCCGCGCGCGGTTCGGCTACCAATCGGCAATTGATAGACCTTTTGCCAGTAGACTTTTCCGCGGGTAGAGAAACACAACAGCGTATCGTGCGTCGAGGCGGCAAACATTTGCTCGACGAAATCTTCATCCTTCACCTTGGTTGCCGCTTTACCACGTCCACCGCGTCGTTGCGCGCTATAAGATTCTAATGGCTGTGCTTTGGCATAACCTAGATGCGAAATGGTCACCACGACATCTTCTTCACTGATCAGGTCTTCGACAGTCAAATCTGAATGATCGATGAGTATTTCTGTGCGGCGATCATCGGAAAACTGTTCGCGGATAGCTTCCAGTTCGAGGCGAATTTCCAGCTTCAAACGCTCGTCTCTTTGCAGAATATCGAGCAGGTCTTCAATTTTTTCCAGTATTTCCCGGTACTCGGAGATGATTTTATCCTGCTCCAGTCCGGTGAGTTTGTGCAGTCGCAAATCAAGAATCGCCTGAGCCTGCCTTTCGGTGAGCCTATATTGATCGTCGACCAACCCGCATGCATCGGGGATATCCTCCGGCCTGGATGAATCCGCACCGGCGCGTTGCAGCATATCCATCACCACACCAGGCGCCCAGGATTTTTCCAGCAGGCCGGCCTTTGCCACTGCCGGGCTGGGTGACTGCTTGATCAGTGCGATGATTTCATCGATATTAGAAAGCGCTATTGCTAAACCTTCGAGCAAGTGGGCGCGATCACGCGCTTTGCGCAGGTCGAATACCGTACGCCGGGTTACGACTTCTCGGCGATGGATAATGAACGACTCGAGTATTGTCTTCAGGTCAAGCAGACGAGGCTGACCTTTCACCAGCGCAACCATGTTGATACCAAACACGTTT
>JAOUJX010000143.1 GCA_029882955.1 Gammaproteobacteria bacterium | reverse complement strand
CTACGATACGGTGTTTCAAAGCACCGAAGCTGGCTTTGCCGCGGCTAAACCAGGTAACACTACCAGCGATATCTGGCGTGCGATGTGGAAGGTACTCGAAGCCGGTGGTGCAGAAGGCAACGATATCGGGCGCATGGGTCATGGCCTCGGCACGCAATTAACCGAATGGCCGTCGAACACGGCCACCGACAATACCGAATTATTACCCGGCATGGTACTCACACTGGAACCCGGTATGAGTTACGACGGTGGTAAGCAAATGGTTCACGAAGAGAACATATTGATTACCGATTCGGGTGCGATCATGCTATCGAAACGAGCTGCGGCTGAACTCCCGATAATCGGTTGAGGGATATTGGTGACTCGATCAGAAATTATTAATACCGATATTCCCCCCGACACGATTGCTCCGTTTGGAAAAATCGGGCTGATCGCACTGGCAACCGATTTTAATTCGGAACAGGACCTTCGCCGCATGTATCCCGTCGGCGTCGAGGTATTTACCAACCGCGTTTTAAATGCGAATCCGGTGACCATGGAAAATTTACGTCATATGGCCGGTGATATTTCACGAGCCGCCGGCGGAATTTTGCCGGATGTCACACTGGACGCAATGATTTACGGTTGTACTTCGGGTACTGTGGCCAACGGTGCCGATTACATCGAAAAGCTTATTCAACAAAATAATCCCGGGGTCCCGGTTACCAATCCGGTGACTGCGGCTCTGGCTGCTTTCGAACATTTTTCCGCGAAACGCATTTCCATCCTGACGCCTTATACCCGCGAAGTGAATGATGAAATGGCTGAATACTTCGATCAACAGGGTCTCGACGTGCTCAACATTGCCGGGTTTGGTTTCGATAGCGATATGGCTATGACAAGCCTGTCGCCTGCAGCTATCGCCGAGGCTGCTTCAAAGGTATGCGTTGCCGAGGCTGATTTACTGTTTATTTCCTGTACCGCCATTCGTGCTTCTCTGGTGATCGAAGACATTGAAAAAACTCTCAACAAGCCAGTAATCACCAGTAATCAGGCGCTGGTCTGGCATAGTCTTGAATTAATAAATTACACTGGTGTGGTAGAAGGTTATGGTTCCCTGTTCAATGCATAAACTAAATCCTGCCCTCGAAGCAGAAATGATCGAATGGCGACACGATCTGCATCGCTATCCCGAATTTGGTTTTGAGGAAAACCGCACCTCAGACTTTATAGCCTCGCGTCTGCAAGACTTTGGCATTGAAGTTGTGCGTCATATCGGTCAGACCGGTTTAGTTGGAATTCTGAAAAAAGGTAACAGCGAGCGCAGCATTGGCTTACGTGCCGACATGGACGCCTTAAAAGTCAACGAGCAAAATACTTTTGATTATAAATCCTGTAATGACGGTCTGATGCACGCCTGTGGACACGATGGTCATTCGACCATGTTGCTCGGTGCTGCCAAACACCTGATCGAACAGGGTAATTTTGACGGCACTGTCTATTTCATTTTCCAGCCCGCCGAGGAGCATGGCAAGGGTGCGCTGTCGATGATTGAAGACGGCTTGTTCGAAAAATGGCAGATCGACTCGGTCTTCGGGCTGCATAACCTCCCCGGGCTGCCCGAGGGAGAATTTGCGATTCGCCCGGCGTCGATCATGGCCAGTGAAAGTGGTTTTGAAATCAGGGTCACGGGTAAAGGTGGTCACGCTGCCATGCCTCATATGGGTGTAGATGCCCTGCTGGTTGGCTCGCAAATTGTGGTTGCCCTGCAATCTATTGTTTCCCGAAACCTGAGCGCCCTTCACGAAACTGCCGTGGTCTCGGTGACGGAGTTCATTACCGACGGCACGGTTAATGTCATCCCGACCAAAGTAACCCTGAAAGGAGACTGCCGGTGCTTTACCGATGAAGCTCTTGAAAAACTTAACCGTTCGATGGAGCGCATTGTGTCCGGTATTTGCGCCGCGGCAGGGGCAACATACGAATTCGATTTTGTCACGACCTTCCCCTCGACAATTAATCATCCCGTGGAAACCCAGCATGCGATTCAGGCTGCTATCGATACCCTCGGCGCCGATCAGGTTAATGGCAGTTGCGATCCTTACACAATCTCTGAAGATTTCGCCAATATGCTACGGGTACGCCCCGGATGTTATGGCCTGTTGGGTAATGGCGGAGATGCCGGGGGCGGTTGCGCTTTACACAACCCAAACTATGACTTTAATGACCGAATATTAATGACGGGCGCCAGCTACTGGGTTAACCTCGTTGAAAACAAACTATCTATCTAAATTATGCGAATTTTGAAATTATTTAGCCAAAGTAAGTGGTATTGGGTGCTAATCCTGGTTGGTGGTTTAGCCCTGGAGGCCGGCGCGCTTTATTATCAGTACGTTCTCGATGAATGGCCCTGCGTACTCTGCATTCATGTTCGTATCTGGGTAATGGGCTTTATCCTGCTGGCCATACTGGCTTTGCTAATCAGGCACAGTGGCTGGCGAACCCGGGTCTTCCACTTGATCAACAGTCTTTTAATGCTCGGTTTCGTCGAACGCAGCTGGCAGGTGCTGGCAGTCGAACGCGGCTGGGTTTTCGGCGATTGTACAATGGACGCCGGCCTGCCCGCCTGGTTTGCATTGGACAAATGGTTCCCGTTAATTTTTGAAGTACAAACTTCCTGTGGCTATACACCATTTATCATTTTTAAGATCACTATGGCCGAAATGTTAATGGTGATTTCTATTAGCCTGTTATTACTGAGTTTTTCTTTAGCGATCGTATCCTGGTTAAAACCTGATTCCCCGCACAATTACCTTCAGCGCTTAGATAAAACTTAACAATAGAAATGCCGCCAGTATCAGCGTAGACCAGATCACCATACTACTGCTGAGGTGTGCGCGTGAAAGTACACCATCAGGTTCGTGTCGCGATATAAAATTTAATAACGACTGTAATAGACGCATGAAACTGGCTCGGATTATTGCATCGATTCGCCATATCCTGGCAAAAGTTACTTTAAGTGCATCTGGTATCAGACGACGATAAAACCACTCCACATCCAGATTGACTGATGGCAATTCCGGCGGATACATGCCTTTAAGATTCAACCAGACAAAAGCAAGCGCCGAGAAGAAGAGTAATTGTGTTTGCGCCAGTACATGGGTGGCATCATAAGGATTGTATCCCGTGTCATAGGGCAGAATCGAATACAGTAACCAGGGATAACTGCCAATGAACACACATAGAGATGCGGCTATTCCCATTGCAATGAGCATATTATTAGGCGGTTCGGTGGTGCGTATTCCAGAATCATGCGCAAAGAAGGCGAAGTAAGGTATCTTGATACCAGCATGATGGAAAACACCCGCCGCAGAGAATAACAGTAACAGCCATATAACCGGGTAACCTTCCTCTAATGCCGCTGTCATGACCATTGATTTACTGACAAATCCACTAAAAAGTGGAAAAGCTGAAATTGAGGCGGCGCCGATAATGCATAATATGGTAGTTTTCGGCATCGATTTATATAAGCCGCCGAGCTTCGAACCATTGATTTCTCCGGTCATATGCAGCACGGCACCCATCGACATAAATAACAGTCCTTTGAAAAGAATGTCGTTGAAAGCGTGAGACACGGCACCATTGAGCGCAAGCGCAGTACCGATGCCGATACCCACTACCATAAAACCGATCTGGTTGATCATGCTATAGGCCAGTACGCGACGAAGGTCATTTTCTATGACTGCAAAAAAGATCGGGAAGCAAGCCATGGTAACGCCGATATAAATCAGTAATTCGGTGCCGGGATAGCCTCGCGCTAAGGCATAAACAGCAACTTTAGTGGTAAATGCACTGAGAAAAACTGTGCCGGTAGGGGTGGCCTCCGGATAGGCGTCAGTTAACCAGTTATGCAACATCGGGAAGGCGCATTTGATCCCGAATGCAATGAATATCAACCACCCGTAAGTGCCTTCCAGCCCTATACCGTTAAAGTCAAGATTGCCATGGGTACGCCAGTAAAACACGCTGCCGACCAGTAACAGGACGCCCGATAACACCTGAATAATCAGATAGCGCATGCCCGCGTTGTAAGCCCGTTGAGTACGCCTGGCCCAGATCAGGAAAACAGAGGATATAGCCAATATTTCCCAGAACAGGAATAAGGATAACAGATCCCCCGAGAAAACCGCGCCGATAGCACTGCCTGCATAGATCATTGCCGAAAATTGCTGCAAGGTGTCTTTAACATGCAGCGAGTAAACAATATTAATGAATGCCGCAATATGAAAAATTAGGCCGAATACGAGGCTCAGACTATCCACCCGGTAAGGGGTCAAAGCCATGCCCATTAATTCTGTTTGCCAGTGCAAACCTTCTGGAATCAGCATCAGGTGAATGCCACCGAGAACAGGGATTGCCAGCATAACGGCGGCACGGGCTACTCCCTTGAGCATCAGCACAAGAAAGGCGCCAATGAAAAACGGCAGGAATGCCGGTAACTCAGTCATCCACATGAGCGGACTCCTTCTTTGATTCGGGTGCAAGCGATTCTTGCTTGAGGTAATAATCCTCGTCACGCATGAGGAATGTTCTCATCCATTTTGCAATCAAAACCAGCAGAACACAGCCCACAAATCCATAAACTGCATAAAAAGCAAAGAGTTTTTCGATATCCAGATACGTGTGACGATGGATCACAAAATCGAGAATCACCAGTATTGCGCAAATACCGTACAGCGCCTTGAGAATACGCTTTACATTCTGTGGATTATCAAACAGATAGGATTTCTCGTCGGTACCAGGTTGATTACTGGACATCTGCGCCTCCAGTGACAATATGACTGGCCAATTGATAAAACGGCTCAGGATAGAAGAACAGGGCCACCGTACAGCTTGTTGTTATGACAATGGCGACAAGCGACATGACCGGCGCCTCCTTGATTTGACTTCGGTCCAGCACAGTTTGCTGGCTATTACCCGGGAAAAAAGCGTGGTAGGGAATGGGCAGTAGATAAGCAATATTGAGTAGCGAACTGATCATTAACACTATCATGACTATCATCTGATCCGCATCAAAAGTAGCCGATAGCAACCACCATTTACTCCAGGTACCACCCGTAGGGGGCAGACCGATGATCCCCAGGCTGGCGATAAAGAATGCCAGCATCGTCAGTGGCATAGCTTTGCCGATGCCACGCATATCGCTGATTTCCGATTTATGTAATGCTACCAGGATAGCTCCGGCACAGAAGAAGAGCGTTATCTTACCAAAAGCATGAGCAGCTATATGCATCGCCCCACCAGTGATGCCTGCCTGGGTCGCCAGCAGCGCGCCTACGGTGATATAACCTAATTGTCCTACCGTGGAATAAGCCAGCCGGGCCTTCAGGTTGTCCTTTTGCATGGCGACCAGTGAAGCCAGCAAAACCGATGCAGCCGCAAGGTAGAGTAACCACTGGGTGGCGGCCAGCTCATTCATCAGATCAAGGCCGAAGACGAATACGGCGATCTTCAATACACTAAACACACCCGCCTTTACCACGGCGACCGCATGTAATAGTGCACTAACCGGTGTCGGTGCGACCATAGCCGCTGGCAACCAGCGGTGAAACGGCATCAGTGCCGCCTTACCTATACCAAACATGAATAAAACCAGAAGCACACTGGCTATACCGAGATTGACATCTTTGGGTAAAATACCGCCACGCTGAAAGTCCAGAGTACCAGCCAGATTCCATGTCATAATGACAGCAAGCAGTAAAAAACCGATAGATGTACTCATTAAAATACCCAGATAGGTACGACCACCGAGCCGGGCTTTATCTGTACCCGCGTGCGTCACCAGGGGATAGGTCGATATTGTGAGTACTTCGTAGAATATGAATAATGTAAACAGATTATCGGCAAAAGCGATGCCCATCACCGCAGCGATGGCAATCGCAAAACAAATATAGAAACGAGTCTGGTTTTTTTCATGATGCCCACGCATATACCCAATCGCGTAAACTGTGGTTACGGGCCATAAAAAACCGGCAATCAGGGCAAATAACAGCCCAAGCGGCTCAACGGAAAATGATATGGAAAGCCCCGGAAAAACCTCGATCCACTCAACCGATTCAGAACCTGTGCTCTCAAAACCGAGATAAAGCTTAAGTACAAGAATAAATACAGAAATACCGGCGACCACTGTAATGGTTTCCCGCAGGTTTGGGCTTTGGCGGGACAGTGCGATTCCGATAGTGGTCAGCGCCGGAATCAATATACATAGTTGTATCAAAGTATTGGTGGCCTCTGTCATGGAGATACCCCGAACAGACTCTGGGCCGCCAGCGAGGTAATACCGACGGTTAAATCGGTATCAATTCCGAAATATATATTGCCCAGCACCAGAATCCAGGTTGGAATCAGTATCATTGCGGGGGCTTCACTGACTTGACTGGTACTTGCATTCGGAGGCGAGAAATAAGCGATTTCTATCACCCGCCAGATATAAATAAGCGCCAATAATGACCCGAACAGTACCAGCACTGCAAGAAGCCACCAGCCCTGTTCTATGATACCGAGAACCAGATACCACTTACTGACAAATCCAACCGTTAGTGGCACGCCTATCAAGCTCAGGCCACCTACAACAAACGCCGCCATGGTCAGGGGCATGGTTCGCCCTAAACCCTGTAAATTTTTAATCTCAACATGACCCAGTCGATACATGATGCCTGCCATAGCAAGGAATAAAGCGCCTTTCATCAGGGCATGATTGAACAGATGCAAAATGGTCGCTGTCAAACCAGTCACATTGCCGATGGCAAAACCAATAATCATATACCCGACCTGAGCCACGCTCGAATAGGCCGCTAATCGTTTCAGGTTGGTCTGATAGATTGCAATAATAGACGAGGTTAATACACCAGCGACACCAAGTGCGATCAAGACCTCCTGGAGTGGCATATGTTCGAACGAAAACTCAATACCGAAAATCGTAAAAACAAAGCGCAACATGACATAGACGGCCACTTTAGTCGCCGTTGCAGCTATTAGCGCAGAAACTATTGACGGCGCGTAGGTATAGGCATTAGGTAACCACAAATGCAAAGGGAACAGCGCCAGCTTCAAGCATACACCCACCATGAAAAATGCAAATGCCGTAAACACCGTACGAGTATTTTCCACTTCCGGTAGCCTGATAGACAGGTCATGCATATTGAGCGTACCTGTCATGGCATACATGAGGCCGATTCCGATGAGGATAAAGGTTGCCCCGATAGTACCCATAATCAGGTACTGATAAGATGCCCACAGGGCTTTCCTGTCCTTTCCCATCGCGATCAGGGTATAAGTTGATAGCGATGAGATTTCCAGGAATACAAATACGTTGAAGGCATCGCCAGTGGCTGTTATACCCAGCATGCCTGTCAGACATAACAGATAGGAACTGTAAAAGAATTTACGCTTATCTGTATCAATTTCTTTTTCCAGGCTCGAATCAGCGGCCATCATTACTATAAAACCGAGCAAGCTCACCAGCAGTAAAACAAACCCATTCAACAGGTCGACACGGTACTCAATTCCCCAGGGTGCGGGCCAGCCACCCATGGTATAGATAATCGTCCCGGTATCGAGTATTTGTCCGAGCATCAAAGAAGACAATACCAGGCTGGCGCAAGTAACCAGTAGACAGAATATCCAGCAATGCCGTGATTTAACGAAGACCAGAGATAATGGCGCCGCGAGTAGAGGGACGAGCACTGTCAGGGCAGGTGCATGAGCTAACACGATTTGTTGTCCTTTTCCTGAATTTCATTTTCTTCGATAGTGCCGTAGGCTTCATGTATTCTCACTACCAGCGCCAGGCCCAATGCAACCGTTGCAATACCGACCACAATAGCTGTCAGAATCAGTACATGAGGCAAAGGGTTCGAATAAGTTTTGATACCTTCCTCAAGGATGGGGGCAGTACCGCCTTCAACTTTTCCCATGCTGATATACATGATGAACACGGATGCCTGGAAAATTGAAAGCCCCAGCAATTTCTTAATCAGATTGGAATGGGAGATGACGATATAGAAACCCATCATCATCAAAACGATCACTATCCAGTAATTAAACAATGATACGAGCATCAGGTTTTATCCTCATGCTGGTGATCGGCACGACCGGAAAAATTGAAATATATGATGAGCATCACAGTGGCGACTGTCAGTCCGACACCGAGTTCCACCAGTAGAATTCCGATATGCTGACCACTGACGGCATTTGACAATAACACACTGTAATCGAGAAAATCTCCGCCTTTCAACATAGAAACAATGCCAACGCCACCATAGAGCAGAACACCGGCACCGGCCGCCAGGTAAATACTGCGATCCTTGAATATCCGCCGCGTTTTGGCTAGCCCGAACAGCATCGAATGCAGAATAATAGCGACTGCGAAAATGACACCCGCCTGGAATCCGCCACCAGGTCCGAAATCGCCATGAAACTGAACATAAAGCGCAAAGAGCATTATAGGCGGGATTAACAGGCTACCAATCACCCGTAATATCTTATGCGGATACATGGCTGCGATCACATTTTTGTTTTTCTGGTGCTCGGTTCTGCGAAAGCCAAGCAAGGTCAGGACACCCAGCCCCGCTGTGAAGATGACTACGGTTTCGCCAAAGGTATCGAAGCCTCGATAACTGGCCAATACCGAGGTGACAACATTGGGTATACCAATTTCATCCCCGGATTGATTCAGGTAACGCGGGGCTACGTGTTGTTGCACAGGGGTGTCGACATTTCCAAAAACAGGCATATCCATCGTGCCGTATACCAACAAGCTGCCTGTTACTACTACGACAATTAGTGCATACACAGGTATATGCCTGGTAGGGCGGCGTTCGTAATGCTGGCCTATAAGGGAGGTAGTCGCCAACATTAGTATCGTCGAAATACCAGCACCCACTGCGGCCTCTGTAAAGGCTACATCCACCGCATCCATTAATACGAAAAAAACTGCCGACAGTAGACTGAAAATACCGGTCAACATAATAGAAGCCAGCAGATCGGTGGATCGGCTAATAACAAATGCGGTAATCACCAACAGCCCAAGCAAAACAAAGTCAATTAATAATTCGATGACTAGTCTCCTGAATTCGTACTGCTATTAATATCATCGCCCAGCAAGGGTTTCTGTTTACGATGAAGTGCTGATTTTGCCAGTGCATGACTGGCAGCTGGGCCGGTGAGCAATGAAAACAGCAAAATGAATAACAACTTCATAATAACAAGCCATTCACTGTCACTATGCAACATCAGTCCAAAAAGAATACAGATTGCACCGAGGGTATCGGTGATACTGACGGCATGCATCCGGGTAAAAAAATCGGGGAAG
>JAOUJX010000142.1 GCA_029882955.1 Gammaproteobacteria bacterium | reverse complement strand
GGGTGATTATCCGCCGGGCTCGCTATTGCCTACCGAGGATCAATTCTGCACCGAACTTGAAGTCAGCAGAACGTCGTTGCGCGAGGCATTCAAAGTCTTGAGTTCCAAGGGTTTACTGGAAGCCCGCCCTAAAAGAGGCACCATTATTAAGCCCCGGGATAACTGGAATATGCTGGATCCGGACTTGTTGTCCTGGTGTTTCAGTGCGGGTCCGTCCCACGAACACGTCAGGCATTTATATGAGTTTCGCTCGATCATTGAACCAGCCGCCGCCGCAATGGCCGCAGTTCGTGCCAGTGATGTAGAGCTTGCCACCATAGAAGACGCTCTGAACAGCATGAAGTCTGCAGAGACGGGTACCGAAGAAAGCATCAAACATGATCTGGCTTTCCACCAGTCGATTCTTCATGCAAGCGGCAATGATTTGCTGATTCCGCTTGGCTACGTGATCGAGTCAGCGCTGGCCCAAAGTATTCAGCTGGCGCATAAACAAACCGGGGTGCGCGAAAGCGGTATCCCGCTACACGAAGAAGTTTTTCGGGCCATTCAGGCGCATCGACCCCAGGCGGCTCAGGAAGCCATGACTTACCTGTTGAAAGGTGCGACTGAGGATATTGAATCGGCGCTTTCGTTAGTGTCGCAGGAAACAAACTAGAGCGCCTCGGCAGAGACGCCAGCAGGAAATATTATGAGTGATGATAGCAAGACAAAAAAACCGCAGCGTTCCCGTCAATGGTATGGCGGCACAGACAAGGATGCCTTTATTCATCGTAGCTGGATAAAGAATCAGGGCCATCCCGACCATATGTTTGATGGCCGTCCGGTGATCGGCATTTGTAATACCTGGGCCGACACTAACCCCTGTAATGCGCATCTAAAAGACATCGCCGAGCATGTAAAACGAGGTGTTTATGAAGCGGGTGGTTTCCCGCTTGAATTCCCGGCCATGAGTCTGGGCGAAACTACCATGCGTCCCACCGCTATGCTGTTCCGTAATCTCGCAGCAATGGAAGTAGAAGAAAGCATTCGCGCTAATCCGCTCGATGGTGTGGTTTTACTGGTGGGTTGCGACAAAACTACGCCGGCACTATTGATGGGTGCCGCTAGCTGTGATTTACCCACCATCACGCTCTCTGGTGGCCCGATGTTAAACGGTAAGTATAAAGGTACCGATATAGGTTCCGGCACCGCTGTATGGCAATTCTCCGAATCGGTCAAAGCGGGTGAAATTTCTGTACAGGATTTTATGGACGCCGAATCAGCCATGTCACGTAGCCCGGGACATTGTATGACCATGGGTACCGCATCCACCATGGCTTCAATGGTGGAAGCACTGGGCATAGGCATGCCAGAAAACGCCGCAATCCCCGCTGTCGATGCACGTCGGCGTCGAATGAGCCATATGGTCGGTATGCGTATTGTTGACATGGTCAAAGAAGATTTGCGTATTTCGAAAATTCTAACCAGAGAAGCGTTCCAGAATGCGATTCGTGCCAATGGTGCGATTGGTGGTTCGACTAACGCGGTTGTCCACCTGCTGGCAATCGCCGGTCGTCTGGGCGTTGATCTGGACCTGGACGACTGGGATGCCTGGGGCAAGGACGTTCCAACCATTGTTGATTTGATGCCGTCTGGTCGTTTTTTGATGGAAGATTTCTACTATGCTGGCGGTCTGCCCGTAGTCATGAAAACACTCGCAGAGCTGGGCCTGCTTAATAAAGATGCACTGACTGTGAATGGTCAGAGCATGTGGGAAAATGTGAAGGACGCCGAAAATTATAATGCCGAAGTCATCCGTTCGCCGGGCAATGCGCTACTGGAAAGCGGTGGCATCGCTGTATTGCGCGGCAATCTCGCACCGAATGGCACCATCATCAAGCCTTCGGCGGCGACAGCCGAATTAATGCAGCACCGTGGGCGTGCCGTCGTGTTCGAAAGCATCGAAGACTACAAGGAAAAGATCGAAGATCCCGAGCTGGATATCGATGAAACCTGCGTCATGGTGCTCAAAGGCTGTGGACCAAAGGGTTATCCGGGTATGGCCGAAGTCGGCAACATGGGTTTACCACCGAAAATTCTCGCCAAAGGTATCAAGGACATGGTGCGAATATCGGATGCACGCATGAGCGGAACCGCTTATGGCACGGTATTGCTGCATACCGCCCCCGAGGCTGCTGCTGGTGGTCCGTTGGCTGTGGTGCAAAATGGCGACATGATCGAAGTCGATGTCGAAAATCGCCGCATTCACCTCGATATTAGCGATGAAGAATTGCAACGCCGTCTGAGCGAGTGGGTCGCCCCACAGGCGCACATGGATGGCGGTTATTACAAACTCTACTTCGATACTGTGTTGCAGGCGGACCAGGGTGCCGATCTGGATTTTCTGGTTGGTTGTCGTGGTAGTGAAGTAACACGCGATTCTCACTAGGCGGGTAAAAAATGCGATTAGTTCAATTTTATACTGATAGCCCTGAGCGAATCAGCGTTGCCGTGGTGAATGGTGATAAGCTCGACGTGATTGCCGAAACCGAAGGTACACGCGAGCTAGCATTGCAAGCGATCCGTGAAGGAAAAACCCTGGATGCCCTCGTAAAGGATAAGGGTATCGCCCAAAGTCAGGATTACGATACGGTGATTAATGAAGGTCGTCTGCTAGCGCCCGTAACCCATCGGGATTCTGCTCACATGCTGATGACCGGCACCGGGCTGACACATCTGGGCAGCGCCTCGACGCGCAGCTCCATGCACGAAAAGGTCGATCAAAACGAAGAACAGCTCACCGATTCGATGAAAATGTTTAAGTGGGGACTCGAAGGCGGCAAACCCGAGGAGAATCAGGAAGGTACCTCTCCCGAGTGGTTTTATAAGGGCGATGGTTCGTGGGTGGTCGCACCCGGAGCGGAACTGGAGCTGCCGCAATATGCCTTAGACGGCGGAGAGGAGCCTGAGCTGGTTGGCGTTTATGTTATCGCCGACGATGGTACGCCATGCCGTATCGGCTTCGCCCTCGCCAATGAATATTCCGATCACGTTCTGGAACGCCGTAATTACCTGCTGTTAGCGCATTCTAAATTACGCACATCTTGCTTTGGCCCGGAGTTACTGGTCGGAGATTTACCCGGCGATGTGCAGGGTAGTAACCGCATTCTGCGCAATGGTGAAGTGTTGTGGGAAAAGCCATTTGTCAGTGGTGAAGATAACATGAGCCACTCTATCGATAACCTCGAGCATCATCATTTTAAATATGCACGTTTCCGCCGTCCCGGCGATGTACATGTGCACTTTTTTGGTACCGCGACGATCAGTTTTTCTGACCAGGTGCAGCTTGAACCCGGTGATGTGTTCGAAATTTCAGCGCAAGGTTTTGGTAAACCTTTGCGCAATACGCTTGCCCGTACTTTGGAGGATATCGTCAAGGTACAGCAACTATAGGCCATAGTGAATTATGGTTTTAACAACGGGCCGAGGTGGGTCCATTAACCAACGGATGCATAAATCTAAAGAAATAAATCGATGATTTTTTGTGTTCCTGAATCCTTATGGAGGATAGTAAAGAAATGTTTAAGAAAACTCTTCTGGGCTCCGTAGCCCTGACCGTGGCACTTTCGGCGGGTATCGCCAGTGCTGACACATCGGACAAAAAAATAGCTTTGTCCAATAACTATGCCGGTAATTCCTGGCGCCAGGCCATGTTAAAAAGCTGGGACAAGGTCACCAGTGCGGCAGTCAAAGCCGGTATTGTTGCCGACGCGCCTGCGTTTACCACAGCCGAAAACCAGGTCACCGAGCAAGCCTCTCAGATCCAGAACCTGATTTTAGAGGGTTATGACGCCATCGTTATCAACGCGGCTTCCCCGGATGCGCTGAACGGTGCAGTCAAGCAAGCCTGTGACGCTGGTATCGTTGTGGTCTCTTTTGACGGTATTGTCACCGAGCCATGTGCTTACCGCATCGCGGTTGATTTCGCCAAAATGGGTGAAATTCAGGTGGATTACCTTGCCAGGCGTATGCCTAAAGGTGGCAACCTGCTGGAAATCCGTGGTCTGGCTGGTGTATTCGTTGACGATGAAATCAGTGCGGGTATTCACAAAGGCGTGAAAAACCATTCACAGTTCAAGATTGTCGGTTCCGTGCATGGCAACTGGGCTCAGGACGTCGCACAAAAGGCGGTTGCTGGTATCCTGCCTTCACTGCCAGAAGTGGCAGCTGTTGTGACTCAGGGTGGTGACGGTTATGGCGCGGCCCAGGCTTTTAAAGCGGCTGGTCGTGATACACCGTTAATCATCATGGGTAACCGTGAAGACGAACTGAAATGGTGGAAGCAACAGAAAGACGCTAACGGTTATGAAACGATGTCAGTTTCGATCGCGCCAGGTGTATCGACGCTGGGTTTCTGGGTAGCGCAAATGATTCTTGACGGAAAAACTGTACCGCACGACCTGACAGTACCCTTCCTGCAAATCGATCAGGATAACCTCGAAGCAAACCTGTCAAACACCGAAGCGGGTGGCGTTGCGAATGTTGAATACTCACTTGAGGATGCAAAAGCAGCTATCAAGTAATTCAATCATAACCTGACCGAAAAACCAGACACATGCCCATGACAACAACGCAGATCGTTAACTTCGAAGCGGTAGCAAAAAGCTTTGGTGCTGTTCGCGCCCTGGTGGATGTCGATATGCAGGTTGTTGCGGGTGAATGTCTGGGCCTGGTCGGACACAATGGCGCCGGTAAGTCTACGTTGATGAACGTACTTGCCGGCACTTTGTCCGCCGATACCGGAGTCATTGGTATTCACGGCCAAAATTTAACCAGACACTATAATGTTGCCGTGGCTCATGACCATGGCATTCGGTGCGTGTTTCAGGAACTGTCGCTTTGCCCCAATCTGACAGTTGCTGAAAACGCACGTATTTTTCATGCATCTTTAAAAGGCTTCGGCTGGAAAAAGCGCGCAGGCAAAATGATCATCGACAAGCTCGATGAAATTTTCCCACAACACGGAATTCAGGCCGACGATGTAGTAGGCGATCTGACTATTGGCAGACGCCAGATGGTAGAAATATCGCGTGCTTTTACCGTGTCGGATGAACCGCTGCATCTGGTTATACTGGATGAACCAACCTCGTCGCTCGACGTCGTTGCGGCACGTCAATTACTCAGCTTTGTACGCAAGGTGGTGAGTGAGGGGCAAAGCTGTATTCTGATTTCCCATATGCTGGCCGAAATTCTGGATTACTCCGACCGAATTCTGGTTATGAAAGATGGCGAAGTGGTTGAGGAAAAGTTAGCGCAGGAGTATGACCGCGACAGTCTTGTTGCTGCGATGGGCAATGTGGTCGAAAGCGAAGCAATCGAAGCTCACGAAGAGAATATAAAGATACGCGGGAAAACACCGCTGGTAGTCAAAGCTGTCCCCCGAACCCAAACAGGTGGTATCGAGTTTTGCGCTCATAAGGGTGAAATAGTAGGGCTCGCCGGTTTGGCTAGCAACGGCCAGAAGCGCATGCTATTGCAGGTTTTCTCTGCGGCTGACAGGCATTTGAATGATACCCGAGTGGAAGGTCCGGTGGCACTGGTTGCGGGTGACCGACAAACCGATGGCATATTCCATTTATGGTCTATCGGACAGAATGTCGGTGTACGCTCGCTGAAAAATATGGTCAAAGGCTGGCTAATTGGCCGGGATCAGGAAGATGCCATGGCGAGTAAATGGCAGGCTAAAATCAAAATTAAGACGCCTGACATGAACAATAATATATTGTCACTTTCCGGTGGCAATCAGCAAAAAGCTCTGTTCGCACGCGCACTGGGTTCGGACGCCGAGATCGTGCTGATGGATGATCCCATGCGTGGCGTCGATGTCGGTACCAAGCTGGAAGTCTACGATCAAATTCGAAAAGAGGCCGAGGAGGGGAGAACCTTCCTGTGGTACACGACGGAAATGGATGAACTATTTAACTGTGACCATGTTTACGTCTTTCGCAATGGACAGATTGTGTCCGAACTCTCTCGAAGTGAACTCACCGAAGAAAAAATTCTGCAATCTTCTTTTAAGGAAAGTGCATAAGCATGAAGCGCTATCTTACCAACCCTAAATTTTTACGTAGTGCGTTACCTGCCGCGTCATTACTCGTGTTGCTGGCCGCGATTTTCTACATTCAGCCGCGGGCGATGAGCCAGTTTGGCATGAACTTAATGCTTCAATACGCAGTACCGATTGCGCTGGCCACTATTGCGCAAATGTTTATCATTACGGTTAACGATCTGGATTTATCGATAGGCCCGTTCGTCGGGTTAACCGCGTGTATCGGTGCAACTTTGCTGAATACTAATCCGTTACTGGGCGTTTTGGCACTACTGGCATGTATCGCGGCCTATGCAGCGCTGGGAGCGCTAATCCATTGGCGTAATCTGCCATCGATTGTCGTCACGTTGGGGATGTCTTTCGTCTGGCTGGGTATTGCGGTACTGGTCCTACCGACCCCAGGTGGCACCGCACCCGACTGGGTCAAGGCGATCATGAGTTTTAAAGTTCCCGGTATTCCGTTCCCACTGATTGCCGCTGCGATTATTGCTGTAGTGGTTCACTTCGCGTTAATGCGTACCAGCTACGGTGCCGTGCTGCGTGGCGCGGGTGGCAATCCGAAGGCCATCGGTCGAGCAGGCTGGTCACTATTGAAAACCAAAATGATTATGTATGCAGCGGCTGGTTTTTTCGGGGTACTGGCCGGGCTGTCGCTGATCGGCCTAACCTCTGCAGCCGATGCCCACATTGCTGACCGTTATACGCTCTATTCTATTGCCGGAGTTATCCTCGGTGGCGGAGAATTTGTGGGTGGTCGTGTCTCTCCCACGGGCGCGGTACTGGGTGCGTTGACCTTGACACTGACCGGCTCTTTTCTAATATTCCTGAAGATTTCACCTGACTGGCAAATTGGTGCGCAGGGTGGAATTTTGATCCTGGTTCTGGCTCTGCGAGCCCTGATTAACCGTCGGGAGGCGCAGGCGTGAGTAGCATGACGGCTTCGCTGAAAAACTTACGAGAAAAGCCATGGATATGGTCCTACCTCGGCATGCTTGTCGTCTGGCTGGCTACCATCAGCTTTACCGGGGGCAAGGGCGGCGGCGATGTAATCACCGCGGCGCTGTCTTTTGCGACCTTTACCGTGATTGTCGGTATCGGCCAGATGTTTGTTATTACTACCGGACCCGGCAATGTCGATTTGTCGATACCTGCCAATATTGCCCTGTCGGGCGCGGTAGCAATGAAGGTCATGGGTGGAGAAAATGAAATGTTACTGGTAGGTTTCGCCGCATCAATGGGCTGCGGGTTAGCCGTCGGTATATTTAATTACAGTCTGATTCGTGTGCTCAGAATTCCTCCGATTATTGCTACCCTGTCGGCGAGTTTCCTCATTCTGTCCACTGCTATTGCTTATGGGCGTGGCCTGAAAATCAAGCCGCCATTGCTATTATCAGATTTTACCACCCTGCAAATTGCAGGCATCCCTGTGCTCGCACTATTTATCATAGTTGTCGCCACTGTGATGTCGGTTGTGCTCAATCGTACACTTTATGGCCGCTCTGTTCTCGCCATTGGGCAAAACATGCGCGCAGCCTGGCTGGCGGGCATTAATGTGGAACGAATTCGCTTCGCGACCTATGTACTCAGCGCCTTGATGGCGGCCTTGTGCGGATTTTTACTGGCCGGATTTTCCGGCGGGGCTTCGCTTAACATGGGCGAGGAATATCTGCTCGCATCTATTGCCGTCGTAGTTATTGGTGGTACTTCGGTGGCAGGCGGTAAAGCCAATGTCCCCGGTATCTGGGGAGCTGCATTGTTCATGTTTATGCTGGTGACGATGCTCAATACTTTTGGTGCGAGTGCGGGTATCCGTCTGATTATGACCGGGTTGATCATCGTGGCCGTTATCACTATTGCCGGCGGCGATAAGCCTGAACGCTAAACAGGAGAGACTATTATGGCCCTGGTAGGTGATTCTTACGAATATTACGACCGACGCTTCCACGATTTAACCGTGCCGATTGCCGAGGTCGAAGAGCTCTACGATGGTTGTCGCTGGGCTGAAGGCCCGGTCTGGTTCAACGACCATTCCTCACTGGTCTGGAGTGATATACCCAATCGCCGGTTACTGCGGTGGATAGAAGGCGAGGGTGTCTCGGTGTTTCGTGCCGAGTCTAACTTTACCAACGGTAATACCCGCGATCGGGAAGGACGACTGGTGAGTTGTGAGCATGGTGGACGACGAGTCGTGCGTACCGAGGCCGATGGCTCTATTTCGGTGATTGCCGACTCCTACAATGGCAAACGCCTCAATTCTCCTAATGATGTGGTGGTAAAGTCGGATGGCACTGTCTGGTTCACTGACCCCAACTACGGCATTATGTCGGATTACGAAGGTTATCAATCCGATATGGAGCAGGATGGCTGTTACGTTTTTTGCGCCAGGCCTGAAAGCGGCGAAATCAATATAGTCGCCGATGATTTTGTTAAGCCCAATGGGCTGGCATTCTCCGAGGACGAAAAAATTCTCTATATTGCCGATAGTGGTCGTAGCCACGATCCGGATGGCCCGCACCACATTCGCGCACTGGATGTATCGGCTGATAATAACTTATCGAATTCACGGGTATTCTGCGAAGTCGATCCGGGCGTGCCCGATGGTTTCCGGGTCGATATTCACGGCAACGTCTGGACCAGTTGCGGCGATGGCGTGATCTGCTTTGCGAAAGACGGCACCGCGCTGGGTAAAATAAAAATTCCACAAATGGTGGCCAACCTTACTTTCGGTGGACCACGGCGAAATCGATTATTTATCACGGCAAACAAATCGCTTTATGCGGTGTATGTTGCGACTACCGGCGTGCAGGAGCCTTAATCATTTGACTACTGAGCAGAGCAATTTCGTACGCTTGCATAATGGTGACAATGTTGTTGTAGCCACGGAAAACCTTGAGCCAGGCATGTCGGTAGCGGGTGTTGTTGTGGGCGATCAGTTGCCGACCGGGCACAAGGTTTCCATAGTACCAATTGCCAGTGGCGAGGCGGTACGCAAGTACGACCAGATCATCGGCTTCGCCTCGCAGGATATTCAGGCGGGGGAACACGTGCATACCCACAACTGTGAATACCGGGCGGATTTTGAACGCGACACGGCCCCCGGTGTTGATGCGACACCGACCGATTTTGTGCCATCGGCACAACGCGCCACATTCGAGGGATTTATGCGCGCCGATGGTCGGGTCGGTACGCGCAATTATATCGGTATTCTGGCGACGGTTAATTGCTCGGCCACTGTGGCGAAAATGATTGCTGCTCATTTTACGGCTGAAAAGTTGCAGGCT
>JAOUJX010000504.1 GCA_029882955.1 Gammaproteobacteria bacterium | reverse complement strand
GTTAACCCCGGAGCCAAACTCTCTTTACAGATGCACCACCACCGTGCCGAACATTGGGTAGTAGTGTCAGGCACCGCCAAAGTCTATCGTGGGGATGAAGAATTTCTATTGACCGAAAATGAATCGATATTTATTCCACTTGGTCACAAGCATTCTTTAGAAAATCCCGGTAAGAAACCCCTCGAAATTATTGAGGTTCAGTCAGGATCATACCTGGGTGAAGACGACATAGTCAGATTTGAAGATAAATACGGACGCCAGGAACCCGAAAACAACTGATGCGTCGTACTTCGTATCAATACTTACTACCCATTAATGCTGAAAAATCAATGCTCATTCGATCCCGCGCCTGTATTCGATCACATTGTCAGCCTGTGTTTTAGTGGTATCTGGCGCTCTATCTTCCTGTAGATAGACCAAATCAACCACTTCGCATTGAGGGTGAAAATCCTTAACGGCATCCATCAACAGATTGCGACTCTTTTCAACGTCATTATTTTTGAAAGCTTCCTCAAATTTCTCGATAAAAGCCTCGATTTGCGTCCAGGGTAAACTCTCCTCGTCTTCCGCCAGGATACGCTCATGCTTGGTTGGTTTGGCGTGATCACCCATTAACAATTCTTCGAAAAGTTTTTCCCCGGGACGTAGGCCTGTATATTCTATTTCGATGTCACCATCAGGATTGTCGGTATCTTTCACTCGAAACCCGCTCAAATGGACCATGCGCCTGGCCAGGTCAACAATCTTAACGGGTTCCCCCATATCAAGCACAAACACTTCACCACCCTGCCCCATCGCCCCGGCCTGAATGACCAGTTGCGAGGCTTCAGGAATTGTCATGAAATAGCGAATGATTTCTGGATCCGTAACCGTGACAGGCCCGCCATTTTTTATCTGCTCCCTGAATAAAGGCACGACCGATCCGGAAGACCCTAGCACGTTACCAAATCGAACCATGGTGAAACGGGTATGGGTCGACTTGTTTGCCGAAAGGCCCTGTAAAATCAATTCGGCAAAACGCTTCGAGGCCCCCATAGTATTGGTAGGACGAACCGCTTTATCGGTTGAAATTAATACGAAAGTTTCAACCTTGGTGTTCATCGCAGCGCGTGCAGCGCAATAAGTTCCGAGTATGTTATTGTTAACTGCCGAGAGGGGATTTTTCTCCACCATAGGTACATGCTTATAAGCCGCTGCATGGTAGATCGTCTGAATATCAAAGGCCGAGCATACCAGTTCGAGCCGGTCCTGATTGGTCACCGAAGCCAGGATAGGCGTAATACTACCAACGAAATCCCGGTCGTCAGGGTAAAGCTGCTGTGCCAGCGCCTGTAGCTCGATTTCAATATTATAAAGCCCGTGTTCATTTTGCTCATAGAGGATAAGCGCCTTTGGTTTTATCCTGATAATTTGTCGACAAAGTTCCGAGCCAATGGAGCCTCCGGCACCAGTAACTAAAACAGTCTTGTCTCTCACGTTAGCCGTTAAAAAATCGGTATTTGGTGCGACCGGATCACGACCGAGAATATCGTGAAGTCCGACCTCCCTTACATCATTCACTCTAACTTTTCCACTAGCTAAATCATCCATACCCGGTAAGGTCATGACGTGCACCGGATAAGGTTCCAGTAAAGCGATCAATTCACTACGACGTGATCGGGTCGACGAAGGCATCGCAAGCAGTACATCGGTGATGGAATATTCCTCGACGACAGTACCGAGCTGTCGCAAGGCGTACACAGGAAGACCATGTATAAAATTCCCTTGCAAAGATTTTTTATCGTCAACAAAAGCAATCGGTTTAAAATCAGGACTGCCTGACAATGCGCTGGCTATCTGCATACCGGCTGCACCCGCACCATAGATTAAAACTCGTTTGGTCTGATCCTGAGATTTTGGCAGGCTACCGGTTAGCCACCAGCGAGCAATCGCCCGGCTCCCGCCTATTAGCAACATCGTCACCAACCAGTTGATCATTAATACAGACCGAGGCACCCCGGGAATTGCACTGAGTAATACCAGCACCCCCCAGACCAGGGTGTAGAGACTCACGGCTTTGAACACGGACCACATAGCGAGGAAACCGATGTATCGAATAATCGCCCGATACAGGCCGAAGCGAATAAATATAGGAATAGCGATAAATGGAACCGCAAGGAATAAATACTTTATATCGCCTTTAGGTATATATAGTTCGCCAAGCCTGAGGGAGAAGGAAGCCCATAGTCCGAAAGGCAATAGTAAACAATCGACACCGCAAACGATTAGACGCTTGACATTACGAGGTAATTCAAACATTTTTCTAGTACTCAAAAGACATTCTCAGTACGACCAT
>JAOUJX010000503.1 GCA_029882955.1 Gammaproteobacteria bacterium | reverse complement strand
AGAAAATTTCAAATGAATATAGCCGGATACCTTTGCATGTTATGGCTCGGTTTGCGGGAGAGAGTGGGATATCGATTCACCCCAAATTCTATGGTAAAGAAAAAATCACAAGCAAGTTATCGGCGGCAGAGCAAAAAATAAACGAATATGTAAATAATATTGGTGAGAAATCTAAAGCCGAGGACTGGCATCATAATGAAGGCTGGTTAAAAAAATTGCGCCACGACCATCTACACTTTTCGGCCCACCTATCCATCGCTCATGCACCACGATTTCGGAATTACCAACGGACTCGAAGAACATATTATGGATAACCTAATTATGTCCTTAACTAAATTGCTTCTCATTATTACACTTACATCTTGTGGTACCACTATGGCTAATAAATTCGATTGGAAAGCGACGGAAAGTGCTCCTAAATACTATCCGATGGAAATTGTGAAAGGGGATTTTTACGCTCCTGACGGATATTCCTTGTATGTTCCCAACAAGAAAACTATTCATAAAGGATGGGGAAATAGCATTTCGTCACACCTTGTGGGGCCCGATTTAAAATCTCTTCCTAATAAATTAAAAATCACTTTTTTCTCTTACACAGAAGATCAGTTTTACCACGGAGAGTTCGATCTACCTTATGAGGAGATACTCAAATTGTTCACGGAAGGTTACTTCAGCCCAAAAGAAGAAGGGCATACAACCTATTTTGAAATAAACGCTGGGGTGGCTCCAGGTGGTACCGTATCCGTCTGGCTAGGAGGGATTGATAAAACTACCGAAGTTTTTAGTGGTCAGGCTGAAAAAACAGACGTTGACTGGAAAGTCATTATTGATAACCCGGATATATCAAGAGCCGAATTTATAGAAGAATCTATTAATTACTCTAGAACTCCGGAAGAGCAGGAATTACTCAAGGGTAAAAATGTCCCAGTCGACCTCTGGCAAACCTACTTAAAGCGCTACAATTGGCAGCCGCTATTCTCCGGTCAGGAGCCTCCGGAAATAATGGAGTTGATCAAATACTATAACGGAGAGGAAGGTTATCTCTTTTATCCGTTGGAAGATAATGTCCGAGATGAACTGCGCCCGATCCCTAAAGAACTGCATTTTAACTGGGAGTGGCCAAAAGGCAGATTGCTATCCTTCGAACTCTACTTCGACGAAGAAGAAATATTCTCAGCCTTCGAAAAGCTAAGCCAGGCGAATTTACCATTATATTTAGAAATGCTAATGGAAAAAACAGAAAAGGGAACCGAGTTCTGGGTTCTTCTTAAAAACGATAACGAATACGTCGTCCTGAGAAAGCCCAGACTGGAAAACTATGGTGTGAGGAAGAAAAAACCCTAAAGGCTATGTATTCAAGCCGGGCCCGGTATTACGTACAGGGTCGCCTAGAAGCAAGGCCATCAGGTCTCGTTTTTCAAATAGACGCACATCGCTATCCAGATTTGAGTCAGCACGGCATTCTTGCCGTTCGACGATTCACCACTCGATATGTTTTTTTAGGCGGATCTTCAACAACGTTTTGGTAGTGTCATCGCAAAAAGCGCCATCGATTGCGTTTTGATTGAGATGGTCAACAGTTTCAGGGCTGAGTGAAAAATCGTGGATTGCTCGATGATACTCCTTACAGAGGGATGTATCGAAGTAGGGTGGATCATCTGTACCTAGAGCTACTTTGCAGCCCCTTGCTATTAATTCACCCAGGGGGTGTTCATTAATGCCAGCGTAGATACCAATTGCCAGATTACTGCCCGGACAAATTTCCAGTAGGATATTATTTTTCGCAAGAGTTTGAACCAGTTTCGGATCTTCGACTGAACGTACACCATGTCCTATTCGTGCAATGGGTAAGTGTTTCAGGGCGTCATGAATGCTTTCCGGGCCTGCCATTTCTCCGGCATGTGCGGTGCATTTTAATCCCCCTTCGTATGCGAGCTCGAATGCTGCTCGAAAATCTACTGCGGTGTACTGGTTTTCGTCTCCTGCCATACCGAACCCGACCACGTAAGGGTGGGGGAGTGACAGGGCCGACCTGGCGACGTCGATCGCATTGTCGGGGCCCAGGTGGCGTACGCAGGTAATGATGATCCGTCCAATGATGGCGTAGTCCTGCTCGGCTTGTTCGATGCCGCGAACTACCCCGTCTAGCTGTTGCCGATAAGATAGTCCGTTGGCAGCGGCATGGTCAGGTGAAATGAAAAACTCAGAGTAAATTCCGCCTTGCGCGGCGCATTCCTTTAAATACTCGTAGGTAACCAGGCGGTAGTCTTCAGCGGTACGAATACAGGAACTGGCGAGATCATAGGTTCTCAGAAAGTCAACAAAATCGGTCCATAGGAAG
>JAOUJX010000141.1 GCA_029882955.1 Gammaproteobacteria bacterium | reverse complement strand
CTGGGCTGGCCTGGGCCTGTTCGCCCCTGGCGGTGGCCGGCGTGATGGCAGCGGCCCTGTCATCGTCGGCGTTCCGCATGGTGGGACCTATTTATGGTGCAAATGTCGGCCTGCAAAATGACCAGATCGCCTACTTCCTCGCAGCGTTTGTCGCAGGCGGTGCAATCGCCCAGTACCCGGTAGGCTGGCTTGCCGACAAGTACGACCGGCGCTGGGTATTAATCGGCTTATCGATAGCCGCTATTTTGTCCTGCGGTATTACTGTACTTGCCAGTTCTGGCGGAACCTCTACCGTGATGGCCGCGGCAGTTATTTTCGGCTTGACGACATTTCCGATCTTCTCGGTATCGGCAGCCCATGCCAACGACTTCGCCACCAACGAGCAACGAGTCGAATTATCTGCCGCTTTGATGTTTTTCTTTGCGCTCGGAGCAATCGCGAGCCCTTACGCCACGTCCACCCTGATTACCGTGTTCGGCCCGTCGGCGCTGTTTACCTTTATCGCAGCAAATCATGTCATACTGATTGTATTTAGCCTGCTCCGAATGAGCCAACGCGCAACCGCCACAGAACGCACACCTTACATTTTCATGCCGCGCTCATCGTTTACCATCGGTCGATTGCTCAGTAAATTGCGGGAACGTAAGTAGACAGGTATGGGTTATAGATAGTGGGAAATGCCCGCATCAAAAGTAATCATTACTAGAGATATTTACTCAATTCCAGACGAAATACAGTAAATACGAGTAAAAACAAAATCAATTCTGCTGCGGAAACTACAAACAGGATATAAGCAATGCGACGTCCCATAGGTCGCATCGGTTGCCAGACTTTTCGCATATACCACGACCAGCCGGGTACCCAGGACCAACGCTTCCATTGGTGAAGATAGCGATAGAGGTCACTTCCCCAGTTAACCAGGCTTTTATCGACCTCATCGATACGTTTTTCGCGTTCACTAACGGGAGTGCCTGAATAATCATCGGTTATTTTCAGGCGAGCGTTTCCATCATCCATCATCTCGATACTGAAGGTGCTACTACTACGTAAACCCTGATGATAACTAATCGAAATACCATCATCCTTCGGCTCAATATGAAAATCAGTTTCCAGTAGTTTGCCATTACTGAGATTTTTTACTTTGAATCGATATTCCTGAGCATCGACCTTTTCCCAGTTTTCGAACACCAACATTGAATTAATACGATATAAACGTTCTATATCGTCGAGGAACACTCTCAATTCTTTACAGGTAAAAGGGGTATCAATACTAACCCATGCAGCGTCTTCCTTGTCCGGAACAGTAGGCTGATTCATAGTATCGGATAAGGAACGATGATCAGAGGGATGTTCAGAGTACGTGTCAACATCTCCAGATCCATGCGCGAACGATAGCCCGCAACACCTTTCGGGCGGGGGGACCCTATCACTGCGAGGTCGAAGCCTCCCTTCTCGACCTGATCGGCCAGAATAGCGGCAGGCTTACCCAGACGCACCGTATTGGTAAAGCTGGCGCCGGCCTCTTCACAGGTTTTTGTCAGGCGATCCAGTTCGTCGGCAGCTTCGCGTGCCAGCTGGCTTTCCACATAGTCTCCGAATCGACTTTGGGTAACCGAATTGTTGAGCCAGTCATCGCCCATCATACCTTTCCAGAAGTCGGGAACCACCAGTAGCTGGTGCAGGCCGGCACCAGTTTCAAGGCATAGATCGAGAGCGTATTGCTCGGCTGCGCGGGCGCCAGCAGTACCGTGGCTGGCCAGAATCACTTTTTTAAATTTCATGCTGTGCGGCAAACGCTAAAAACCAGTTAAACAAATTAAAAAAACCTGGCGCTCACAAAGAGCGCCAGGTACATTCGGTCGCGTAGTGAGTAAAACGTCCGATTAAACCATGATGTAGACACCGAGGGCTATTAGCATCGCAGCTAGCAATGCAATAAAGTCCTCGGCACGATCACTATGAAAAACAGACAAAGCTGAGCCACGATGAAATTTAGCACCCGCTTCTTCCTGCAGGTCGATATCCTGCGAATCATGTTGTTGATCTGTCATTTTTCGACCCTCCGTTAAATAGTTTCTTTGACAAATAATACGATTACAATCAAGGACAGTACGGCTTTAACCGTTCCTACGACACCCCCGATCACCAGCGGTTGACCACCAGCCTGTTTCATCGATGCAAAGGTTATCTGCATGCCCAGACCGGTCAAACCAAAGGCGAACAGTAAGGTAATCCACTGCCGGAAAGCACTAATCTTCTTCGCTGTATGTCTAACCGCTTTAGTGGCCCCCTTGAGCACTTTACTCGCATCTTTGGACATGATTTTAGCGTTATAGATACCACGAATTAACGTCTCATCATCGATGCTCATTATCTTGCGATTTTCCAACATGGTGTTAATCGCCTGTTTGCGGTCATTCCGTTGTAATTTTCCCGCCTCGGCACTGACCATGGCGACCTGTTCATCGCTTAATAACTTCGACTCTTTGACGTTATTGTCAAAATACTTGCCTTTGTAATGTTGCGCCGGCGCAAAAACACCGGTAGAAGAAAACGCGAACATGAGGATAAAGCCCAGTACAAATACTGGAAATTTTTCGAAGACGACTCTGCCGACATTAACCTTTTGAGTATCATCGCCGCCTTCCTGCTTGACATACCACACGGCTAACCACAGCACGATGAGGGGCAGGAACAGTACGCGGGTGATATTGAAAATCTCGGCGACTTTAAGCGTTTCGATACCATCAGGCTGGTAAGCCAATGCCGCACCAGCAACCTGTGCAGAGTTTAATATACCAGTACCGGCCCAGGCACCAAATTGGATATACCCAAGATCCAGCATGTGGCCGACCACCGGGAACAGGAACATACAGCCAACACCCCAAATGAGGATAGTGCCTATGGTATAAGCGATTTCAACCGCCTTGGCCTGCACTACCGGGGCTGCTGCCACTGTAGCAGATACACCACAAACACCCATGCCGGCTGATAGCACACCGCCCATGGAGCTCGGGATATTTCTTCGTTTACCGAGAAACAGTACGAGGCCAACTGAGCCAAGTACAAAAAAACCAACCATGATGGCCGAAAGCTTGCCGAGCGACTGAAGTTCCGCCAGGCTGTACAAAGTACCGAGTAAAATAACACCGGTTTTCAGACCAAGCCGTGACAGACGGACGCCGTTTTCGGCCCAGACTGGAATCCTGAAGACATTGACGGTAATAATACCGGCGAGTATACCCAGTACAACGTAATTAAGCCCGAGCACTTCGTGCAGATACTTGGCCCCCATGACCGGCCCCAGGCCTTTACTAATCACCGCAACCAGTGGTGCCAGGTACCAGCGCACCAGCATCGCTAATAACAGGATAAAAATCGCGCCCGCAACAGCAGACAGGTAATAGTCGAGATTTCCCTCGCTATGACTACCCACTAAATGCCACAAGCCGACAATGATAGCGATCGCCCCGAAAGCGTAACCCATACCAACCATTTCACCGGCATACTTCCCGGCTTTGAGGTAGTCGACCATTGACGACATACCACCCGATTCGGTTAGGTAGGCGATTGCCACAAAAATGATGCCCATTATCAATAAAGCAGGATGCTTTTTCGTATATACCATTGGTTCCTCCTATATATTTATATTATTGGCTGCATTACTTTGCGTAATAAAGCCCATTATCAGAAGACATTTTCCGAACCAACATGGTGTTGCTGGCATCGCAATCATCTGTCCTTAACCTATATAAACGAGACAGGAAAGTAATTTATTCCATTTTTAATGCAAATAAAGAGAAACTTAATTTTTCCCGCAGCTCAATTAGATCAGGCGAGACAGGGTTTACTCGTGGAACGCGCGTCTTTTAAAGCGATGATTGATTCCGAATCCAGTGGCAGTCTTTCTCGCGTGAGTCGATTCACCACCCTCGCGACCTTCATCAATCGTGATGGATCCATTTTATAAGCCAACAGATAAAATCCGGTGTCTTTAACCTGCCAGCCGTAAAGAAAATGCTCTCCCTTTTCGAAATAAGCCAGCTCGGGTGATAATCCAACCGTATGGTTGAGCAGAACGAGGCTTACCATACAGCCGCTGGGGCCTTGATAACCAATGTGCACACCTTTCGCCGCACTCGAAGAAATCCTGCGAATACCACTAAACACCAGGTTCACTTTGCTAAGGTCGGGCACATAGGCGTCTATTTGAAGTTGGTTCAGAGCACCGAATGAGGATCGCTGGAATTCCAGGCTGAATGTTTGATCCTGCTCTGTTAACCAGTTTTTGTGTGCCACCTCAGCAAACTGCAAGCCCTGACTGGGCAATAAAGACTCATTACTCAATACCAAAGTGACCAGCAACAGACCCATAGCCACCAGGCCAGCAACGGCTGCAGCCCAGGTAATTCTCCTGTGCTTTTTAACAGGTTTATCCAGATTAATATTGAATGATTCTTTCAGCCCGCAATTACTAGAGGCTACGACTGCCTTCAGGGAACTCAGGACAGCCACCTGCCTGGCGAGTTCAGCATCGACTGCAACCGCATTAGCCACCCTCGCACTTTCACTCGCAGACAGTTCACCATCTATGTAAGCATTCAACATCTCCGGGCTAAATTCAGAATTCATTTCCTTTTCCCTATATGCGTCACTGTGGCCACCTTCGAACCAGCCCCATCGACTTCCTTCAACAAAGCATTACGCGCACGGCTAATCCGACTCATCACAGTACCGACAGGCACCTGTAACAAATCCGCAACCTCATTGTAGCTAAATCCAACCATATCAGTTAAAACCAGAATTTCTCGTTGACCGGGCTTCAGCTTTGCCAGCCCCTCATGCACCGCCAGAATGTTAATTCTCCGCTGCTCTATAGAATAAACGTTCGGCTCATACAAGTTATTCCCTTCAATTTGGGAATCATTCATCAATTCGCGCAGTAGCCTGTCTTCGGTCGACTGTTTACGCAGGCTATCGAGAAAATCATTCCTGAGTATTTTGAACAGCCAGGCACGAAATGCCTTTTCATCCGAGGGGACCTTCCTCGCAGCCAACGCCTTGACCGCACAATTCTGCACCAGGTCACGAGCATTCTCGAAATGTCCCGTCAGGCAATAGGCATACCTGCTCAAACCGTCTAACTGATTTTCCAGCCGATTACGCATAAATCATCGCAATAGTAAAAGCCGGAAATAGAATCGAAACTGGAAATTTATCTCTTGTTATTGTCAGCACGGCCACCCTCCACAAGTCCCCTCAGCCACAGATAATATTCCAACTCAGGCTAACGGTCACGGAAAATAGTATCAGCAGAAGTCTGAACGAGTACCTATCGAACACCAGAGCTTGGAATTTTAGAGCTCTTTAAGTGATCCTCTGTCCCCGAAGGCTCACTAAATCCATAAACAACACAGGCCAGCCCCAGTACCCCTGCCAGAAACAAAAACAAATACTGGTATTGCTCTGCCGGAACCAACCCCATTTCAGCCGATTTTTGCATCATCCAACCGCTACTAGCCTGTATTATCGCTATCCCCGCGAATGCCAGCGCGGTCAGTAAAGCCATGCCCCGACCATGATATTCGGTGGCCAGAAAACTACGGCAGTGCGCCATAAGCAAGGGATAGTTGAAACCAAATAAGCCCATGACTACGAATACCCACATTGAAAAATTAGCCCCGATATCGGGATAAACCGCGAGTATCAGCAACGGAATCACCATCAATATCGAACTCGCCATGACCAGCCATTTTGTCCGTTGTAAAAAGCGGTCCAGCAGGCCTAGCATGAAGGTGCCGATTCCCATAGAAATAGCCATAGCGAGGATAATATTACCTCGACTACCGGCATCGAGTGTGAATATGTCAAACAGATACGGTCCACTCCACAAGCCTCGAATCGCCATTAACACGGCATAACTGCTCAGAAACAAAGGCACAATTGGCCATAAGCCCTGAACTCTGGTCACGGATACCATGCCCTTCAACATAAATTGGAATGACTGCTTTTCTGAGGCTCGCTGTTCGCTTTTAAGACCCAGCAAACAAAAGCTCGACGCCAGCACGGTGAGCAGCAACGGCCCGAGCAAAGCGTAACGCCAGCCCAGCCATTCAGCCAGTAAAGCTAGCGGCGTAGTGCCGAGTAAATCACCCAGACCGCCTATCGCTATGACCAATGCAGTGTAATAGGCAAACTTCGTTGTAGAATAGCGCCGACCGATAAACAACATCGTACCCGTGAATATCGGTGCGCAACCAATACCGATCAGCACCTGCCCGGCAAATGCCATTTCAACGTTGATGGCCATCGAAAACAAAGCAATTCCGATTACCGCCAGCCACATGAACAAGCCGATGGTTAGCCTCGAACCAAAACGGTCCAGCGCCAGACCGCAGGGTATTTGGGCAATGGCGAAACTAATGAAGAAACTCGACGACAACAGACCGAGCCCTGTTTCATCGAGCGATAAATCGGCCGAAATCTCAGGCGCGATAACCGAAATCATACCCCGGTAAAACAGGCTAATCGCGTAGGCAAAGCAAAGGATTAATAACTCGCGCACCAGGTATTGTTAGTTACGTGATATGTCAGGTTTTCAGGTCACAGGCGCATTCTGTAACAGGCTTTCCATCTCGGCCATCCCGGATGGCAGATCTACCGCGACCCCCAGATCGCGCATGGTCGAACCCAGAGCATGCAGAGCTCGAAACAGGTTATGCACCCGGCACTGCTCGCCCATCTGCCCTATTCGCACTATCGGCTGACCGAATGATCCGGCGATTTCTACCTGATATATGCGCGAGATATGGGAACAAATTTCCGCGCTGGTTAGCCCCTCCGGCAGGCTGATACCAACCACCGAGTTAAGCCGTGATTCCTGCGCGACAAATAGGCTTAGCCCCATGGCCTGAATACCATTTTGCATGGCCATTGAGCATCTTTGGTGACGGGCAAAACGTACCGGCAGGGTTTCTTCACAAACCAGTCTTAAGGCTTCGTGCAGCGCCAGAATCCCGGAAACAGGAGCAGTATAATGATAGCCGGAATGATGCCAGAAATTAGAGGCCAGTTTGGCATCCAGACACCATTGCACAACCGCTTGCTCGCGCCGCTGAATATGCAGCCAGGCCTGTTCGGAAAACGCCAGTAATGACACACCGGGGATTGACGACAGACCCTTCTGCCCCCCGCTGATAATTGCATCGATACCCCAGTTATCCATCTCAAGCGGCATGGTACTCAGCGTACAGATAGCATCGACAATGACTAAACAGCCGTACTCTTTGGCCAGTGCAGTTATTTCTTTCAGGTAACGGTTGTAGACGGTGTTTGAGGTTTCACCCTGAACCAGGGTCAGTACGGCTGGACGTTCTTTCTCCAGTATTGAGCGGATATCGTCTACGCGGGCAGCCACATTTCCCATAATTGATACCTCTATCACCTGCCCGCCACAGCGTCGCGCCATTTCAGCCATTCGGTTGCTGAAAAAACCATTGCAGATACTGAGCACCTTGCTCTCGGGGATAACCAGATTACAAATCGCCATTTCCATCGCCGCCGAACCCGGCCCGGCAACACCCATGACCCATTCAGACCGCGTTTGAAACACGTAGCGAGACATCGACTTGACCTGTTCTATTACTCTGGTCATGGTGCCACCCAGATGATTAATGACGATCGAGTTGGCTTTGGCTACTCTGTCGGGTATGGGGACCGGACCAGCACCCATCATTAACAGCGGTTCGTCAGGTAAAATGGTATCCAGCGCAAGAATATCGGGTACCGCGATAGCAGGCTGTTTACTCAAATCAGTCATTAGTCGTGTTATTGGTCATACTAAGATACCAATGAATTAGTGGCAGCCGTTCAGGACTCCAGCCTTTCTGATTCGTCGGGATGACCGTAGGCGCAGAGAAAACCGCCCACATATTCAACCGCTGGATCGAAGGGGTCGCCGGGAGCTACTTTAGCCTCGACCTCTTCGCGATAAACCTCGGCATTGTCTTTAGGCCGATAACCCAGATGAGCTACTTTCTGATTCGAGAAGAACGACTCCTGGTTATCCGAAATACCATAAACCACGGTATGTGCAATTCGCTCTGCCAACAGGCAGCGCTCGACCAGATGAACCAGATCATCGAAGCTCAACCAGGTCGCCATATGACGACGGTCAACCGGTTTGGGGAAACAGGAGTTGATACGCAGGCAGGCGGACTCGATACCCCATTTGTTAAAATAAAGCTTGGCTAGATCCTCAACAAAGCATTTGGAAACGCCGTATAGTGTATCGGGATTATGCGGTGTATCGGTATCGGCACCGTTTTCTCGGCGCTCATAACCGACCGAATGAATCGAGCTGGCATAGATGATTCGCTTGACGCCTTGCTGCCGCGCGGCTTCGTAAACATTGTAACCACCGACTATCGACGATTCGAGCACCTCTGCCCAGGGACGTTCGACAGGCGCCGCACCGAAATGCACAATCGCATCACAACCTTCTACAACTTTCATAACCCCGTCAAAATCGCCGAGTTCACAGGGCATAATTTCTTCGTGCTGCGCCGCCTCGCCCATATTTCCGCGGTCGGTAAGACGAAGGGTAGTCGCCAGAGGGGCAAGCCCATCACGTAATACTTTGCCCAGGTTACCAGCGGCACCAGTGATTAAAAGTCGATTAAAGCGAGGCATATTTAGCTCCAGAAAAAATAAGTCAAAATTATAACGCATGTTTCGTGAGAAGCAGCATTGCATTATCTCGCGCTGTCGACTTTCCCCTTTTCAGGCATTGATTAGATACCTTTATCTACAATTCCATTCCAAGCCAAGGCATAATGCCGTCGTTACTAATCCGTTTTAACCATTTCACGAGCAATTATTAAATGAAGCATTACAAAGTAGCCGCCATCCCCGGCGACGGCATAGGTACCGAAGTAATATCAGCAGGCGTTGAGGTGTTACAGCACATGGCCGAGAAGGGTAAACAATTTACCATCGAGGTGGAAACGTTTCCCTGGGGCGCGGATTACTACTTTGAACATGGTCAGATGATGCCGGATGACGGTCGTGATGCCCTGAAAAAATTCGATGCTATTCTGTTTGGCTCGGCAGGCGACCCGCGCATCCCCGACCATATCACCCTGTGGCAGTTACGCCTGAATATTTGCCAGGGTTTCGAGCAGTACGCCAACGTTCGGCCTTCGCGGGTATTGCCGGGGGTGAAATCGCCGCTTGCCGGTATCGGCCCGGGAGATTTCGACTGGGTAATAGTGCGAGAAAACTCCGAGGGTGAATACGCCGGTGTCGGCGGTAGGGCTCACCGTGACTTTCCGGAAGAAGTCGCGATGGATGTCTCTGTATTCACCCGCGCCGGGGTCGAGAGAATCCAGCGTTTTGCACTGGATCTGGCACGCAGCCGACCGCGTAAACAGCTAACCC
>JAOUJX010000502.1 GCA_029882955.1 Gammaproteobacteria bacterium | reverse complement strand
CCTTTAGGCAGGCTGGGTAATGCTGAAGAAATCGCCGCAGCTGTGGTTTTCCTGGCTTCTCCAGCGGCGGGGTATATCACCGGCGAAACTATTCATGTAAACGGCGGCATGTACATGCCTTAGGTGGATAAGCCAGGCTAAATTAATGGTTGCAATTTCTGAACCGTAATGATTTTCTCTAAGTTATTGTTTTTTATACGAAAAAAAAATAGAGACAATTCTGGCAACTCGTTCGTGTTTTCAATACAATATCGCCACTTAGACAAGCTATCGAATTATTAACCAGGAGAAACTCTCACATGAGCTCTGTTGAAGAACGTGTAAAAAAGATTGTTGCTGAACAATTAGGCGTGAAAGAAGAAGAAGTAACGAACGGTGCATCGTTCGTCGATGATTTGGGGGCCGACTCCCTCGATACAGTCGAATTGGTTATGGCTTTAGAAGAAGAGTTTGAAACTGAAATTCCTGATGAAGAAGCCGAAAAGATCACCAGTGTTCAGTTAGCTATCGACTACGTCAACGCCAACCTGTAACAAATACTCCAATCGGACTATGCCGCTTATCATCTGAGTATGTTAAGCGGCTTTTTCTTTTATTGACCGAAATTTAGATAAGAGGATATCGCCTTGTCAAAACGTCGTGTAGTGGTAACCGGCCTTGGATTGCTGACACCAGTCGGTAATACTGTGGAAGATTCATGGGAAAATATCGTTGCCGGGAAGAGTGGAATCGCTCCGATAACGGCTTTTGATGCCAGTGGCTTTTCCTCTCGAATATCTGGATCGGTCAAGAATTTCGATGCGTCTTTGTATATCGCAAACAAAGATTTAAAAAAAATGGACACTTTCATCCATTTTGGTCTGGCGGCAGGTATACAGGCACTAGATGATTCAGGCATTGAAGTAACCGATGAAAATGCCGAGAGAATCGGTGTTGCTATCGGTTCAGGCATCGGTGGACTTCCGACTATCGAAAAAAATTGTGACGCATTCCTCGCTGGTGGCGCCCGAAAGATTTCTCCGTTTTTTGTACCCAGTTCAATCATCAATATGGTATCTGGCAACCTGTCGATCATGCGGGGCCTAAAAGGTCCAAATATCTCGATCGTCAGCGCCTGTACAACCGGTGCCCACAATATAGGCGATGCTGCACGTATGATTTCTTACGGCGATGCAGATGTTATGGTTGCCGGTGGTGCAGAAATGGCGACATCACCATTGGGTGTCGGTGGTTTTGCGGCCGCCAGAGCATTATCAACTCGTAACGACGACCCAGAGGCTGCCAGTCGGCCATGGGACAAAGACCGCGATGGTTTTGTTCTTGGTGATGGTGCCGGTGTTGTGGTACTTGAAGAATACGAAATGGCAAAAGCCCGGGGGGCTAATATTTATTGCGAACTGGTTGGTTACGGTATGAGCGGAGATGCCTATCACATGACTTCACCATCGATGGGTGGAGAAGGCGCTGCTCGTTGTATGAACAATGCAATGAAAGACGCTGGCCTTAACGCCGAAGACGTTGACTACATCAATGCCCACGGCACTTCAACTCCAGCTGGAGACGTGGCAGAAACCATGGCAGTCAAGCTGGCCATGGGTGATCACGCGCATAAGCTTGTAGTAAGTTCGACTAAATCTATGACCGGACATTTGCTCGGCGCAGCAGGTGGTATAGAAGCCATTTTCTGTATCCTGGCACTACGGGATCAAGTCGTACCACCGACGATAAATCTTGATAATCAGGATCCTGAATGCGACCTGGATTATGTTGCGAATACTGCTCGACAAATGCCGTTAAACGTGACCATGTCGAATTCTTTTGGATTTGGTGGCACTAACGGAACCTGCATCTTCAAGAGAATTTAATTCGGCTGGTTAACCGTATAATTAGCATATAATATTAAAAGGCGTAAGAGTTTATCTTGCGCCTTTTTACTTTCACAGCTTCGAATATAGCGATTCCTTAATGGTGATTAAAATAATCAAAAAATTAGCAAAACTGGGTTTGATCCTGGCTGTTTTGGCTATCTCGACACTGGCTTACCAGCTAATTCGTTTTCAGACGTCAACGATCGAACTGAGTACGGATCAACAAACCTTCGCGATAAAATCGGGTAGTAATATCAAGTCGATTGCCCACCAATTAAGCCAGGAAAAAATCATAGAGGATCCCTGGTTATTCATTTTAATGGCCAGAATAAAAGGCGTTGAAACCAAAATAAAAGCCGGTGAATTCCGTTTACTAGCTGGACAAACCACGACCGAATTGCTTGAGACATTTACCAAGGGACAGTCAATTCAATATAGTTTTACGATTATTGAAGGCTGGACATTCCGGCAGATGATAGCCGGA
>JAOUJX010000140.1 GCA_029882955.1 Gammaproteobacteria bacterium | reverse complement strand
TCTAAACGTCAGGCGCTGGCGACAGAAATACTCACCGGCTACGACATCCAGCAACAAAAAGGTAGTTTTCATATCTGGCTTAAATTGCCCGAACCCTGGCGAGCCGTCGAGTTTCAATCCCGTTTACTCGAAAAGTCGGTCCGCGTGCTATCGGCCGAAGCGTTCGCCATCGGTCGCTTTCCGGCACCTCAGGCGATTCGAATCTGTTTGAGTGGGCCGAGTACGACAGGTCGGTTAGAGGAGGGTCTGCGGGTCATTCGGGATCAACTGGACGAGGGTTATGAAGCGCCCTTCCTGGTGTTTTAACGGGAATCTGCAATGTTACCTGGCGTTTTTGCGCACCAGACACTACGACCTGTGGTCCTATACTCACGCTTGCCGATTACAGCTCGTGGTAACATTAATCCTACTCCAAAGGCAATTCAGTTTTCTTCACCAGGTTACGCAACACAAAACTAGAATGAACACCGGTAACACCCTTTAACCGGGTCAAATTACCCAGCAGAAATTTTTCGTAATGTTGCATATCTTTGACCACGACTTTGAGTAAAAAATCAGCGGTCTGACCGGTGACGATGCTGCATTCAATTATTTCTGGCATTTCTGCGATAGCCTTTTCGAAGGACTCAAATCGGTCGGGTGTGTGGCGGTCCATCGCGATGCCGACGATAGCGGTCAAATTGAGCCCCAGCGCTTCCGGGTTGAGCAGAGTAACGTGACCCGCGATTAAGCCGGAGTCTTCCAGTCGTTTCACCCGTCGAGAGCAGGGCGTGGGCGAAAGCCCAACCTGGTCGGCCAGCTCCAGATTACTAATGCGACCGTTGTTTTGCATCAGTTTGAGTATGTGTCGGTCGATACGGTCAAGCTTGACTCGAGTCATTTCTCTACCAATTAATGAGTTAGGAGCGTATTTAACTATTCAATTGTATATTAATAGGTAGTTATTGCAAAAATTGGCCCGTCAAAAAGAAAAAACGCGATAATTAACTATCCGGATTAGCTTATAGTCCGCCCTCTAAAATTAATTTTGCAGGATCTAACCGTGTCATCGTTCAATCATAAAAAATACCGTCCGTTTCCCGTCATCGGCAAAACCGGTCGGCGCTGGCCCGACCGGGTCATAGAGCGGGCACCGCACTGGTGCAGTGTTGATCTGCGCGATGGTAACCAGGCTTTAATCGAACCGATGACACCGAGCCAGAAGTTGAAAATGTTTCAATTGCTGGTCGATGTAGGGTTTAAGGAAATCGAAGTCGGCTTCCCGGCGGCATCGCAAACCGATTTTGACTTTGTGCGCCAGCTTATCGAGCAGAACCTGGTACCCGATGATGTCACCATCCAGGTCCTGACCCAGGCTCGGGAACCGTTAATTGCACGAAGTTTCGAGGCCTTGAAGGGTGCACGCAGGGCGATTATGCATCTTTATAACTCGACTTCGACGGTGCAACGCGAGCAGGTATTTAAAATGTCGCGCGACGAAATAAAAAGTATTGCGGTACAGGGTGCGCAGTGGGTGCGGGATTTTGCCGCAAAACAACAGGAAACTGAATGGCAGTTTCAGTATTCACCAGAGAGTTTTACCAATACCGAGCTGGATTATGCCGTCGAGGTTTGCGATGCAGTAATCAATGTCTGGCAACCGATTAGCCGGAATAAAATAATTATTAACTTACCCGCAACAGTAGAAGTCGCCACGCCGAATGTCTATGCCGACCAGATCGAAACTATATGCGACCGAATCAGCCATCGGGACGACGTCACCATTAGCCTGCACACCCATAATGACCGCGGCTGTGGCGTTGCAGCGGCCGAGCTCGGCGTGATGGCCGGCGCCGACCGTATCGAAGGCACTTTGCTTGGCAATGGCGAGCGTACCGGCAATATGGATATAGTCACCATGGCGATGAATATCTACAGCCAGGGTATAGATCCCGAACTGGATTTGTCGGACATGGATCGCATCATCAACGTCGTAGAACAATGTACGCAGTTACCGGTTCATCCGCGTCACCCCTATGCTGGAGAGCTGGTATTCGCGGCTTTTTCCGGTAGCCATCAGGATGCCATTAATAAATGCCTGGCAATCGATGAGCAGGAACGAGCAACCAAAGGCCCGGATAGCCAATGGCAGGTCGCTTATTTACCGATAGACCCGCGCGATGTAGGACGCACCTACCAGGAAGTCATCCGCATCAACAGCCAGTCCGGCAAGGGGGGCGTTGCCTATGTGCTGGAACAGGATTACGGTCTAATTCTACCGCGATGGATGCAGGTCGATTTCAGTCCGCATGTGCAACAGCATGCCGAGACTAGCGAGGCCGAGGTATCTACGGAAACTATCTGGCAAATTTTCCAGGATACCTACCTCAAGGTGGACAAACAGATGACCGTGGAAAGCTATCAGGCGTCCAGGTCACAGGGTAGTGACAGTTTGCGTGCGACGTTATTAACCGAAAGCGGACGGGTTAACATTGCCAGCGAAGGTAAAGGTATACTCGATGCCTTCGTCTCGGCCATTAACCATAATCTCGATGCGAGGCTGGTGCTGGTTGACTATAGCGAACATACCCTCGGCGACAACGAGCAATCCGAGGCGATGGCCTATGTGCAGCTCAGTATTAATGGCCATCGAAGTTGCGGTGCTGGCTGTAGTGAAGATATCGTCGGTGCCTCGCTACGGGCGGTATTAAACGCGGTAACTCGCGCGGGGGTGAAGATCGAAGCCGGGGTTAAGGTCGCAACGACAGCAGAAGTTGCCTGAGTACCACTCGTAGCGATTCTGCTTTTGCCATATCATAATTCCAGGGCGCAGACTCCTGCATGTAATTACATTGGGCGAGCTCCATCTGGATAGCATGCACGCCAGCTTCGGGCTTACCGTATTGGCGGGTTGTCCAGCCCCCCTTAAAACGACCATTACTGGCTAAAGTATAATGCTGATGAGCGGAACAAATTTTTTCTATCGCACTTTGATAATTCAAATCGCAGGTGACACCATTATTGGTGCCAATATTAAAATCGGGTAATTTTCCTTCGAATAAATAGGGCACCACCGACCGAATGGAATGGCAGTCGTAAAGAATTACAACACCATGTTTCTGCCTTAATCGTTCGATTTGTTCTTTTAGTGCATCGTGATAAGGCTGGTGGAACTGTTGTTGGCGCAGCCGGATTTCATCTTCATCTGGTTCTTCGCCGTCGAGATAAATCGGTTCACCATCGAAGGTTGTCAACGGACAAAGCCCGGTTGTGTTCTGTCCCGGATAAAGCGATTCATCGCTGGGGTTGCGATTAGTATCAATGACGTAGCGATGGACCGGTGTGCTGACGACAGTTACATCGTCAATCAGGCCGGCGTAGAGCCGGGTGATATGCCAGTCGGTATCCGCCAGTGCCTGCCCGTTCGCATTTAATCGCTTGAGAATATCCTCTGGAACCTCTGTGCCACCGTGCGGCTGAGCGAGTAATAAAGGGCTATTGCCGATACTAATCTGAGGATTTAATTTCATCATAATCCTGGCAGTAGAGATTCATTTTCAAGTGCATGAATAAAGATACCGTTTTTCACCATATCTGTTGCCACGGCAATATCGTCGGCCAGGTATCGATCTTCCCCAAGTGGTGCTACTTTTGAGCGTAACTTCTGCATGATCCGCGTCAAGGCCGGGCTGCTGGTTATCGGGGCGCGTAATTCTATACCCTGAGTGGCTATCAATATTTCAATCGCAATAATAGTCGATAGATTCTGATTCATATCGCCAAGCCTGCGGGCACCGTGGCAAGCCATGGAAACATGATCTTCCTGGTTGGCGCTGGTCGGTGTCGAATCGACCGAACAGGGCATGGCACGTTGCTTGTTTTCCGCCATCAGAGCTGCCGACGTCACTTCGGCGATCATAAATCCCGAATTCAAGCCGGGATTAGGCGTCAGGAAGGCGGGCAGCCCGTAGTTCTGGGCCGGATCAACTGTAGTGGCTATCCGTCGTTCGGTAATCGAACCGATTTCTGAAATGGCTAAAGCACACTGATCCGCGGCAAAGGCCACTGGTTCGGCATGAAAATTTCCGCCGGATAGAATCGAGCCATCTTCAACCACGACTATCGGGTTATCGGTGACCGCGTTGGCCTCTATTTCCAGGGTTTTAGCAGCCTGACGTAACAAATCGATACAGGCACCCATGACCTGTGGCTGACAGCGCAGGCTATAGGGGTCCTGAACGCGCTCATCGCCTTCACGGTGCGACTCACGAATAGTCGATCCATCGAGCAGCTTAAGCAGCGAGGCAGCCGAATCGATCTGACCGGGCAAGCCACGAAAAAATTGAATCTCGGGTCGAAATGGAGCTGTCGATCCCATCAACGCATCCGTGCTCATGGCGCCGGAAATCAAAGCGTTTTGCGCCATGGCCCAGGCATCGAACAGCCCGGCCAGTGCCAGTGCGGTAGAGACCTGTGTGCCGTTAATCATGCCCAGGCCTTCTTTGGGTCCAAGAATTATGGGATCCAGACCAGCGGCTTCCAGTGCCTTTGCCGCGGGCACGGTCTCTCCCCGAAAATTAACTATACCTTCACCGATAATGGCCGCAGTCAAATGTGCCAGGGGCGCCAGGTCACCCGAGGCCCCCACGGAACCCTGCGATGGTACGACCGGAATCAAATCGAGATTGAGGAATGTTTCCAGCCGTTCCAGAATTTCCCAACGTACGCCCGAGGCGCCACGGCCCAGCGATATCATTTTCAATACCATAATGAGCCGAACGACCTCCCTGGCCAACGGTTCGCCTACACCACAACAATGCGAAAGTATTAAATTACGCTGTAATTGCTCGGTTTGTTCGCTCGGAATACGCGTGCTGGCCAGTTTGCCGAAACCGGTGTTTATGCCATAGACCGCGGGTTCGGCATCGGCGGCTCGTCGGACGATATCGGTGGCTGCATCGACTCGTGGTTTACACCGACGATCCAGCGAAATATCAATCGTTTCTCGGTAAATTTGGCTTAGCTCGGTTAGCTTTACCTGACCGGGGACGAGCGTAAGTGACTGACTCATGATATTTAATCTACCAGTTATTCGGCGAGTTGATCCAGCGTTTGCCGGTATTTATTAGAGATTGAAGCTTCATTAGCATGGCACCCATTCTGGATAACCCGCTTGCCACCGACGTAAACGTCTTTTACCAGATTTTCATTACCGGAGAAAATCCAGCTGTCGAGCAGGTCGTCCTGTTTTCGGCCATAAAGACGTGGATGCGAATCATCAAGAGCCACAAAATCGGCACGATAGCCAATCTCGATGCGGCCTATTTTTCTGCCGCAGGCTAACGCTGCGCCCTGCCAGGCGCCATTGAGTAAATTACGTCCGGTGTTTCGTTGCTGTTCAGAAACCAGCACATTACGATTCCGAGTCAGCAATCTTTGCCCGTATTCTAGCCAACGCAGTTCTTCTACCGGATCAATCGAAATATGGCTATCCGAACCAACCGCCCAGTTGCCCTGTTGGCGAAAGTAGTCGATTACATTAAAAAAACCGTCTCCCAGGTTTGCTTCCGTAGTTGGGCACAGTCCTGCCACGCAACCGCTGTTTGCCATCGCGCTGGTTTCAGCATTATTCAGGTGAGTCGCATGAATCAAACACCATTGTTGATTAACATTGAAATGTTCAAATAACCACTCGACCGGACGCTTACCACTCCAGGCCAGACAATCGTCTACTTCTCTGGTCTGCTCAGAAACATGCACATGGATGGCAGCAAGACTCTCAACTCCCAATTGATTGATGACTTCGCTTAACAGGTTCTGGTTAATCGCTCGCAGCGAATGAGGTGCAATACCAACCGACGAGTTGCCGTCGTTTTCACAGGTCTTTTGCAGTTGGGTCACAATTTCTACAAACCCATCGGCATCGTTCAAAAAACGTTTTTGTCCATCCAGTGGCTCGGCATCGCCAAATCCGCCGTAACGATAAAGTACAGGCAATGCGGTAAAACCCAGACCAACATCCCTGGCAGCCTGCAGACATTGCAGGCTCATTTCAGCCCGGTTGTCGTAGAAGCTGCCATCGACATCATGGTGAAGATACTGGAATTCACCGACGCAGGTATAACCATGCTTGAGCATTTCTAGATAAAGCTGCGAGGCGATGCTGTGTAAATGTTCGGGTTGAATGCGCTCAAGATAGTGATACATCACTTTACGCCAGGTCCAGAAACTGTCCTGCGAGCCGTCGGCCAAAACTCCGGCGCGTTCGCCGAGCCCGGACATCGCTCGCTGGTGAGCGTGCGAATGTACGTTGCCAATTCCAGGAATCAGCACAGAATGGCGTTCACCCTGTTGATAAGGGATCCCGCTAGCGATATTTACTATATAGCCCGACTCATCGATTTCAATTTCGACGTTATTCGCCCAACCATCGGCTAACAGAGCCGAAGCTGACCAGAGCTTTTTAGACATGCTTTAAATCCTTGCTGATTGCAATACTTGCGATACGATGGCAATGAGCGTAGCATACTTGTATATACAAGTATAGCTCCCTGAAACTAATGCCAGAAACACTATTTATCAACGCCCGTATCGCTACCATGGCAGACCCTTCCGGCCTGGGTTTGCTGGACAATTCCGGACTACTGGTCCATGGCGATACCATCGCCTGGGTCGGCCCGATGGCTGATTGCCCCGATAGTGACGACGCTCAGATTATTGATTGCGGTAGCCGCCTGATAACACCGGGATTAATCGATTGCCATACGCATCTGGTTTACGGGGGAGACCGCGCCGACGAATTCGAGCAACGCCTCGAAGGTTTAAGCTACAGCGAAATTGCCAAACGCGGTGGTGGTATTCGATCCACCGTGGCGGCAACACGCGAGGCCTCGGAAGCCGAACTGCTCAAGCAAGCCCAGCCACGACTTCAACAATTGCTGGATGAAGGTGTTACCACGGTGGAAATCAAGTCCGGTTATGGTCTGGACTCGCAAAATGAAATCAAGATGTTACGCGTTGCCAGACAGCTCGAAGAAGAATATTCAGTTCGCGTGATGAAAACTTTCCTCGGTGCGCACGCACTACCCGAAGAATATACCGACAATGCCGAGGACTATATTTCTCTGGTTTGCGATGAAATGCTTCCGCAGGCACATGCCGAGGGCCTGGTCGATGCGGTTGATGTATTTATCGAATCGATTGCGTTTGATTTGCCACAGGCACAACGCGTTTTCGAAGTGGCGAAGTCTTTGGGCCTGCCGATAAAGGCGCACGTCGAGCAACTGAGCGATATCGGTGGTGCCATGCTAGCCAGTGAATTCGACGCCCTCTCGGTAGACCATATCGAATATCTGGCCGCCGAGGATGTTTGTGGGCTGGCCGACAAAAACACGGTCGCGGTTTTGTTACCGGGGGCGTTTTATGTGCTACGTGAAACACAATTACCGCCGATTAACGCTTTACGTGCACAGGCCGTTCCAATTGCAATCGCCTCAGATGCTAATCCGGGTAGTTCACCTTTGCATTCAATTTTACTAACCATGAATATGGCCTGCACTTTATTTTCGCTAACCCCCAACGAAGCCTTACGCGGAGTTACTATTAATGCTGCGAAGGCGCTGGGGCTTGAGTCCAGCCATGGATCGCTGGAAACAGGAAAGCAGGCTGATATTGTTATCTGGAATCTTCACAAGCCCTCGTTGCTGGCCTACCAGATCGGAATTAATCCCTGTGCCGGGGTAATGCGGGCAGGCCAGTGGCGAAAGCCTTTTAAAGTGAGTGTTGTGTAATGGAAGCCATACTGGATAGTTTCGATGAAATCGATAAATCAGCGCCACAACCGATTTATCAGCAGATTAAAACCACGATCGAGCAAAAAATTAATCGTGGTGAATGGACTGCGGGTCAAAAACTACCTTCTGAAAATGACCTGGTCGTGGCACTCAATGTGAGCCGTATGACGATTAATCGCGCTCTACGCGAATTGACGCAACAGGGCATGATTAACCGGGTGCACGGCCTGGGATCGTTTGTGGCAGAACGCCCTCGTCACGCCAGCCTGATCGAATTACAGGATATTGCGTTAGAAATAGCTAAAAGCGGGAAACAGCACAGTTCGCGGGTTATCGCTCTGGACCAACGGGCCGCCAGCAACGAAGTTGCAGAACAGATGCAACTGACAAAAGGCAGCGAAGTGTATTTCCTGAGCGCAGTGCACTGTCAGGATGATTTACCGATCCAGCTAGAAGCACGTTACGTTAATCCCAAACTGGTACCAGAGTTTATCCAGCAGGATTTCAGGCAAATAACCTCCACCGCCTATTTACTACATCAGTTCCGCCCCGATGAAATGGAGCACATCGTTAGCGCGGTAATACCCGACCTGCAGATTCAGAATTTACTCCGGATAGAGCGAAATCAACCCTGTTTGCAGTTGCGCCGGCGAACCTGGATTAAACAGCAAGTGGTTACCCTGGTGACTTTAACCTACCCGGGGAATCGCTATGATCTTGGCGCTCGATACACCACCAACGATTACCATTCGCGCCCACCAGGCGCTTAAACCGAGGACATCAACATGCCTTTAGACCGAACTGACAACACTCGTAAAATTTCTGCGCCACGAGGTAGCAAACTGAGTTGCAAAAGCTGGCTCACCGAGGCACCTTTTCGCATGATTCAAAACAATCTCGATGCTGAGGTCGCCGAAAAGCCCGAACAGCTGGTAGTTTATGGCGGTATTGGACGCGCAGCCCGTAACTGGGAATGTTACGACAAAATTCTTGAATGCCTGCGCGAGCTGGAAGACGACCAGAGCCTGCTCATCCAGTCGGGTAAACCGGTTGGAGTTTTCCAGACCCACGTCGATGCGCCCAGAGTACTGATCGCCAATTCCAACCTGGTGCCCGCCTGGGCCAACTGGGAGCATTTTAACGAACTCGACCGCAAAGGCCTGATGATGTATGGCCAGATGACGGCAGGTTCGTGGATCTACATCGGTAGCCAGGGCATAGTTCAGGGCACTTATGAGACTTTCGTCGAAGCCGGGCGTCAGCATTTCGATGGTGATACCTCGGGTAAATGGATTGTGACCTCGGGTCTTGGCGGCATGGGTGGCGCGCAGCCCCTGGCCGCGACTATGGCGGGTTTCAGTATTCTCTGCATTGAATGCGATGAAACCCGCATCGATTTCCGTCTGCGCACGAAGTATCTGGACAAGAAAGCCGGTAGTCTCGATGAGGCGCTAAAATTGATCGACGAAGCCTGCGCTAAAGGCGAAGCCGTCTCGGTAGGGCTGTTAGGTAATGGTGGCGAATTACTACCCGAAATGGTTAAGCGGGGTATCAAGCCCGATCTGGTAACCGACCAGACCTCGGCGCACGACCCGCTCAACGGTTACCTGCCGATTGGCTGGACTATGCAGCAATGGGAAATGAAACGAGCCACCGATCCAGATCTGGTAGCAACCGAAGCCAGGAAATCGATGGCAGT
>JAOUJX010000139.1 GCA_029882955.1 Gammaproteobacteria bacterium | reverse complement strand
GACCCAGGAAGGTTAGCAGTTGGCATAAGGTTGCCTGGCGGAGTAAACGAAGATTTAATCCGGCTTGAACTCGTAAAGTTTATTTTGTGGAATAACACCACGTACCCCGCCTTTTGGATTCTCTACATCACCTTTGTAGCGGGGAATGACGTGTATATGCAGGTGTGGGATCGACTGTCCAGCCCATTCGCCAACATTTATGCCGATATTGTAACCGTCAGGGCTATGCTTTTCGTCGGCCATTTTCTTTCCTTCGGCAACCAGGCGCCACAATTCTTCTCTTTCCTCATCATTGATATCGAAGTAGTCGGAAAAGTGGCGATAAGGGATGACGAGAAAGTGCCCTTCACTGGCGGGGTGCCTGTCCCAGGCGGCAAAACCGTATTTTCCCTCGATCATAATACGACGTCCAGGTTTAGATAGACAAAAACGGCAGGACTGATCTTCGGCGACGACGGATTGTTCGGGCATTTTGTTCGACTCCGTACGACTAGTTAATCGGCACCTGGCTGACACCTTCGACACCTTTGAGATCGGGGCCTTCTTCAATCTTACCGCCATACTCGATTTCTTCCTCTGTCGCATCGCGAACCAACAGAATCTCAAGGCGGAAGATGACTTCACGACCGCAGAGCGGGTTATTGCCGTCGATAGTGACTGATTTAGCATCGACACGGGTAACCAGAAAACTTTTGGTTTGCCCCTGCTCATTTTCCATCAGGATCGACATGCCGACTTCACGGTACTCTTCGGGGACATTTTGAATACGATCGGTAATCACCAGGGATTCGTCACGCGGGCCGTATAACTGGTTGCAATCGATGGGTACCTCGATGACTTCTCCGGCTGCTTTACCTTCGAGCTCTGCCATTACCGGGGGTGCCAGCACCTCGTTTGTGCCGTGGACGTATCCTATTGGATATTCTATCTGCGTCAGTACAGCACCGGATTTCTGATCGATAACTTTGTAGGTTAGTTCGACATATTTACCGTCGACGACATTCTCTTTACTCATCTCATCCACTCTCTTAGCCAAACTCTTAAAATATGGCCGCCGCGAAAATCTTAACATCTCCTCTTTCGTAGCCAATAACCATACGCCCTACCCATTCGCCTTCTTTTTTGGTACTGCGCATTCTAAACAAACAGGTTACGTGCTCGCCACGCCGGATAAAACCAAGAAAATCGTACTCGGTTGCCAGGTTACGTGTCAATTCGCTCTTGGCAAACTGTTTGCCGACTTCCACTTCATTCAGGCCTAGCAATAAATCATAGGAAAAATTCCGGATGAATTTTCCGTATTGCCCTTTGTTTGAATACTTAATCAGGTCATCCCAGAAAGAAAAAGCAATTTCTTTAAGCTCTTCGTCAGTTTTGTCAATAATGTTCATACTAACTCTTTTCGATTTGCCAATAAAAAAAGATCAACAGGTCATGTTGATCTTTATTAGATCACTCGAGGAGGCATAAAAGCGCCTCCTCGAGTGACGGATACAAAGGATTATTCGTCCTCGCCTACCAGGTGGTAGCAAGGTGCTTTTTCCATGGTGTATTCGCCAGTTTTTGGATCACGACGGGAAACCGTCAATACATGCCAGTTTTCGTCATCCAGTTTCATCGCATCACCACGGTAATAGTAACCAGGCCAACGAGTCTCCTTGCGGAACAACGTGTGGTGCACGACAGACTCAGAAGCAAGATGACGATGCTTCAGTTCCCATGCACGAAGTAGCTCGTGAACGTCTTCTGCGGCAATTTTCTCGAGATCTTCTTCCAGGATCTTCAGCTTCTTTAGACCGATATGCAACAACTTATCGTTAGTCATGTAGTTAACCATTACACCACCGGCATACTCGTCCATCAGCTTCTGCAAGCGATCAAGACCCTGACGCGGGTTGATATAGTTAGGATTAACAGTGCCTGCAACAATTTCATTGCGGAAAACTTTATAGTGCTCCATTGGCTTGAAGATCTCTTTCTTGCGACCATCAATCTGTTCCTGAGAAACACGGATACCATCGGCCTTACCATCGTCTATATACTTACAGGCGGCCTTGGCAGCCAGACGACCTTCGGTAAACGAGCCGGAAGAGAATGCATGCGGCGTACCGCCGACAGCGTCACCGGCACCAAACAGACCTTCGACAGTCGTCATACGGTTATAGCCCCAGAAGTACTCGTCAGGAGAGATATCTTCAGGACCGGAACACCAGGCACCACTACCGGTAGCATGTGAACCCATGACGTATGGCTCCGAAGTTGTTAACTCAGGATTCTCGTACTTTGGATTAACATCGGTTGCTGCCCATAATACGGCCTGACCAACGGTCATGCCGAGGAAGTTGTGCCAGCCGATCTCTTCCAGATGTGGATCCTGGAAGGCTTCCATAGTAACCATGTGGATAGGACCACGCCCGGCGTTCACTTCATTGATAAATGCATGGTTACGCAGACAGGTTGGAATTGGCTTATGAGATAGATGCTGGCCTTCTGTATCCAGATACTCCTTGCCCACCATTTCGGTCAGCGCGGGGAACCATTTTGACTCGTACTCTTCACCATTACAGTTTTGCGTATAAGTCTTCAAATGCAGGAAGTAGGCACCGACAGGACCGTAACCGTCTTTAAATCGAGCGAGTACAATACGATTTTCCATCTGCGTCATTTTCGCACCAGCCCCGATCATCAACCCATAGGCTGAGCCAGAAGACCATGGTGCGTACCAGACACGACCAGCACCTTCACCAACCGAACGTGGTCTGAAGATGTTTGACGCACCACCGGCACCGACGATAACGGTTTTAGACTTGAATACATGATAATCACCGGTACGTACGTTGAAACCAACAGCACCAGCGACTCGATTCTCTTTAGAATCATCCATCAGCAAATGAGTAACACAAATACGGTTGAACACCTTGTCAGCCGATTTCTTCGCCGCTTCTGCCACGATAGGCTTATAGGACTCACCGTGAATCATGATCTGCCAGCGGCCTTCTCGGAGATAGGAGCCACTCTTCGGATCGCGCATGATTGGCAGACCCCATTCTTCAAACTGGTGCACGGTCGAATCGACATGACGAGCCATATCAAACAACAGATCTTCGCGAACCATGCCCATCAAGTCCATACGTGCGTAACGAACATGATCTTCCGGATTGTTTTCACCGAAACGGGTTCCCATGTAACAGTTGATCGCGTACAGACCCTGCGCTACAGCACCGGAGCGGTCGATGTTGGCTTTTTCAGCGATAACGATCTTCTTGTCTTTACCCCAGTAGCGCGCTTCGAAAGCAGCACCGGTACCACCGAGGCCAGCGCCCGCAATCAGGATATCAATATTGTCTTCTACGATAGTGTTAGGCATTAGTAGTAAACTCCTGATTTCATTGTAAGTCCGTTAGACTCCAGGGTGTGAATACCACCTTCATCCATACGAATATACTTCGGTTCATTATAAAGTAACTCACTGTCACGCATTTCCTGGCTAGGCTCAGGCACATCAGCCAGTTTAGGAATGGCTGTTCCCCAGGGCTTTGTGGTGATGGGCGCCAGTAAGTTCTTGTCGGTTTCACCGTTACGAGATTTAATTCGCCACGCGATGACTCCTTTTTCTTCATCACGAATCACTCGTACCGAGTGACCCAGTGGAGCGAAGTCGGCATAACCACGGACATCAATCGCATGATGAGGGCAGGCCTTAACACATGAGTAGCATTCCCAGCACATGTTTGGCTCAATGTTGTACGCACGACGCGTGGTTTTGTCGATGTGCATGATGTCTGAAGGACAGATATCAACGCAATGTCCACAACCATCGCAACGAGTCATATATACGAATGTAGGCATAATATTCCTCTTTCTTAAATAATTAGTTAATTAAAATTTCAATAATGGTTTGGAGATTCACGCTTGATACCAAGCCCCATGCTGGGAGGAGTCTTACCCATATAGGTTGGGATATCCGGAAACTCTGCCTGTAAAGCAGGGTCAGTCAACTCACCCAGATCAGGGAGATTTTCCTGAGAACCATCTGCACGGGTGATTTTTTTCTGGTAAGCCGCGGCCGGCTTGAAGAACATGTGTGCGAATTTCGACCACAGTACTGTGGTAAACAGGATAGTACTGGCAATGATGAAGATCACGAACAGTAACATGCCGCCAAAGAAAGACCATAGCAATGCAAATGTGGTTGTCATCAGCAATGAAACGATAAACAGGTCGGCACGAACCAGTTTGTACCAGGGCTTGCCTTCTGAATTGACATCACAACGGATGAAAAACCAGAACCAGTAGCCGCCAACACAGACCATGATTGCGCCGATATGCCAAAGTGATACCACCATAGCGGGGGCGGCCTCAGCGGCCGTCGGGTAGCCGAAAATGATAGTCACGGTAGTGGCGACAAAAATAATGAAGCCGTACATAGTTAACAGGTGCGACAAGCGGCGTTTTTGATTGTTAAATTCGGAAGAAGTCAGCACTTCATTAGCCACGGTAGAAATCGCCAGCGAAACTTTTTCGCCGCCAGTTACGGTACGTTTGGCGGATTTTTGCGCTTTCTGGGCATTCTCAAAGAAGTACTGCGCACTCTTCTTGTGAAGGGTGTCGATGATGGTACCGGCAACCACTGCCAGGAACATGGCAACAACATACATTTGCATGACGGCCGGTGTCAGGAAACCTGACAATTCGTAAAAAGGATTGGTATCGAACATGAGTTAAACTCCCCTGGTAGAAGGCGTATTATTTATCAGGTTGATTTTGTGGGAATTCTTAGAACGATACAACCGGATTAAATTTATCGGTGGATAAAGAAAATTTTTATGCTTTTAATGGAATCGCTGAATCGGCTTAACTAAGCGCGACTCAGCACGGCCTCAACCACCCAGAAATAACTCACCGACCTTCGGATTTTTAAGCAGATCATCACCCTTACCGGCGATCGCCAGTTGGCCGGAGACCAGCACATAACCGATGTCCGCGAACTCCAGGCCCTTCTTGGCGTTTTGCTCTACCATGATGATGGTTTTGCCTTCGTTATTTTGCAGATCGTCGAGAATTTCGAACACCATGTCGATGAACCTGGGCTCAAGGCCAATCGAAGGTTCATCGACCAGCAGAATTTCCGGATTCATCACCAGTGCCCGCGAAATTTCGAGCAGGCGGCGCTCGCCACCGGAAAGGACACCGGCCTTGTGCTTGCGACGTTGGGCCAGTCTCGAATATTTGTCGAACACGGCTTCGGCAGCTTCTTTTGCCTGCTGGGGTTTATCCTTCAGAAAACCACCCATCCACAGGTTCTCTTCCACTGTCATGGCAGGAAATATCGATTTGTCCTGCAGGATATAAGCAATGCCGGCCTGGGCGAGTTTTTGATTCGGTGTCATGTGGGTGACATCCATCTTGTCACTACCGCTACCTATCTCAATGGCTCCAGAGAAAATCCGGTTAAAACCAAATATCGCATGCAGAATGGTCGACTTACCAGCACCGTTGGGACCTATAAGGCACAGCGACTGTCCCTTGCCTACGCGTAGATCCAGATTATGCAGAATTTCCATCTGGCCATAACCTGCAACCAGGTTTCTGATCGACACGTATGACTCGTTACCTGCCAGCTCGTCGAGCTGTTCCAGGCTAATATCTTCAGCAATAGCGGCCGCCTGGCGGGTAACCTCCTCGACCGATATGACTGCGTCAACACTGCCACCGTGATAGCCGCTGGCTTTCTTACTGGTATCGTTTTCGCTCATTTAATGAGCTCCTAAATAAGCATCAATGACACGCTGGTCATTTTGTATTTCATCCGGTGTGCCCTGAGCCAGCATTTCGCCGTGGGCGAGACAGTAAATTGTTTCAGCCATATTCATGATGACGCGCATGTTATGTTCGATAACAAACAGTGTAATACCAAACTCGCTGTTGGCGCGTTTGAGTCGGTCGATCAAACCGTTGATCAGAGTCGGGTTAATACCCGCGGTGGGTTCGTCGAGCAACAGACAGGTCGGTTCGTTCATCAGCGCCATCGCAAATTCGAGCAGTTTTTGTTGACCGAAAGACAGGTCGCCACTTTTCAGCAGGCGCTTTTCGTAGAGCCCGACAAATTCAAGCAGATGGTCGGCACGTTCGTAATCTTCCCGAGTGAATGTTTTCAGTGCATCCCAGACTTTCATCTTGCGATGCGGTAGTGAAATCAGCATATTTTCCACCCCGTTCATCGCACCATAGATGCGAGTCTGCTGGAAGGTACGCAGCAATCCTCGCCTGGCGATCTGTTGCACCGGAAAGGTGGATATCTCCTCGCCCTCGAACTTAATCGAACCCGAATCGATCGGGTGATAGCCGACGATTGAATTAAACAACGTAGTTTTACCGGAGCCATTCGGGCCGATCAGCCCGGTGATGGTGCCGGTATTAACCGACAGCGAAACATCCCGGTTGGCAACCACGCCACCAAAATTTTTCGATACATCCTTCACTTCGATAATCGCGCTCATTCGGCCTGCTCCGCAACTTTTTTCTCAATCTTGATGCCAAACCATTCAGGGCGTTTATGTTCCAGCCAGCCCATCACGCCATCCTGGAAATAAACCACGGTAACGACGATTAGCGCGCCGAGCGCGACCCACTGCCAGCCTAGCAGGTAATTCCAGGTAATCTCCTTGAACAGGTGAAACAGTATCGCACCGACGACCGGGCCCCACAGGGTTCCCTTGCCGCCCAGCAGCACACAAACGACCATAAATATTCCCAGGTTAATTGTCTGGTAGGCAGATTCCAGCGGTTCAAAATGAATTAACTGGAAGGCCGATATACCGCCAGCCAGTCCGACGAAAAAAGCCGCCATCGCCCAGGTATAAAGCTTGTAGCGTAGCGTGTGTATACCCATTGCGTCGGCCTTTTCTTCATCGTCTCGAATCGCATTGATCGCAGCACCAAAGCGTGTGCCGTAAAGCCATTTGACGAATAAAAAAGTACTCACGCCGACCGCTGCAAACAGAAAATAAAAATAAACTTTACCGGTATCCAGGTCACCCGGATAAACCGGTAAAGCGATACCCTGGCCGCCACCGACCCAATCCCAGTTAGACACCAGTTCACCAGCAGCAATGGCCACGCCTAGCGTGCCTATTGCAAAATACGGTCCGCGCAGACCGAAAGTCAGCAAACCAATCACCACGGCACTGAGCGAACAGAACAGACCAGCCCCCAGAACGCCGAGGAACATGCCACCAAAATATTGCAGATCGGTAAACTTGTATATGCCGCCGCCAGCCGCATTCGTGTAATCACCCACATCGTATACCAGACCGATGGCAATCAAGGCCGCAACATACATACCTGTGCCGTAAAAAAATATATTCCCTAGAGAGTTATAACCCATTTGACCGCCTGTCATATCCCAGGTGATTGAGACAATGATCATCAACCACAGGGTTGCCAGTTGGGTACCAAAATCCGGAAATGCAAACGGGCTTATAAAGGTAAAAGCCAGAATCAGTGCATATAGTATGGTTTTGTTTTTTGCCATTATTACTAAACCTATTTCAAAACCTGACGATTACGCCGTTGCTGGATAAGACGGTATAACAGAACCAGCAACAGCAGCAGTACTGCAATCGCCTGCTGATAACCAATACCGAAGATGTGTGCACCATACTGTTCCAGCGCGCCAATACCCAGGCCAGCCGCGATAACTCCGGGCAGATTGCCGAGGCCGGCAGCAGTCACGATAACAAATGCACGAATCGAATAAGAAATTCCGTAAAACGGCTGGATCACCCAGACCATCACGATAATTGCCCCGGCAGCGCCGCAAATAGCCGAATTCAGTGAAAAGGTGAACGCATATACCTTCTCGGTATCTATACCCATTACTCGCGCCGCGCGGGCATCCTGAGCCGTGGCTCGGATAGCCTGCCCCATGCGACTCGACTTCATGAAAATAATAACCCCCGCAGCCAATGCAGCAGCCATCAGTACGCCGATAAGCTTGGCTATCGGCACGTCGATAAAACCATCAAAGAAATATAATACGTCGTAGTCGAGATCGACGCTTTGCGTGTCCGAACCAAACATCAGGTTGAGGATCTGCGCCATCATGATCGCAAGCCCAAAGGTGGCCAGCAATGAGGTGAATAGATCACGTTCGATGACGCGTGATATGACCAGCTTATAGATTATCCAGCCGACGCCCCACATGACGACGAAGGCTATCGGTACTCCAAGCAAGGCCGGAAAACCGTGCTGCACCAGCCACCAGGACACGTAGCCACCGGAGATGACAAAGTCGCCCTGGGCCAGGTTTTTGACGTTCATGACGCCCCACACCAGCGCGAGTCCATAGGCCGCGAGCGCGAACAACGCACCGACCATGATCCCGTCGAGAATAATTTTCAGGTTTACAACCGGAAATTCGAACAGGAGCCCAATATTGCCGAGAATTTGATCCATAGATGTTTCCTGGATAAAACGAGAACAGGACGCCTGTTATGGCGCCCTGCTTTCGATCCGAGTTTCTATTATTTACGAGGCCAGTTGAGTTTGTGCGAAGCAAACGCCGAAGGCGCAACTACGTTGTACTTGCCGTCCTGAATCTGACGCAACACCATCGGTTTAGCTATGTTGTTACCCGCATCGGAGAACTTTATACCGCCGTAAAAAGTCATCATATCGGTCTCAGAAATCGCATCACGAACCTTTTCCTTGTCCAGACTACCTGCACGCTCGAATGCATCCTTAAAGACATAAACCGCAGCAGTTGCCTGGGCAGTCTGGTATGGAACCGTCTTGTCCTTGTACTCGGAATAAGCCTTCTTGAAGTCCATTTCGTACTCGGCAGCGCTGCCGAACAGGGGATCCTTATACGCCAGGGATTCCGCCCACTGAGTTGAACACAGAATATCGTTGGCTGCATCACCAAACTTACCGGTAACATCAGCTGCTTCGCAGTGTGTCAGGGCGATCATCGGCACCTTGATATTCTGTTCATCGATCTGCCTTACTGCCGTCGCCGCACCTTTGGAGTGACCGCTGACAATGAGTAGATCCGGCTTGAGCAGCTTGACCTTGGTCAGGATCGCACTCATGTCCGATAAATCACGTGGTAATTTTTCGTCGATGACAATTTTCATACCGTACTTCGCGGCGTCTTCCGACACACCAGCACGAATATCAAGTGAAAAAGGATCGTTTTCGACCGCAATAGCCACTTTAACGGTGCTGGCAGGTAGACCGCGTTCCTCGGCTTTTTCTGCCGCTAGCGTTACCGCAGAGGCGAGATACTGCTCAGAAGTTGACAGAACCGCAAACAGATATTTGTATCCCTTGTTGAAAAGCGAACGCGAAGCACCCTCGGCTTCAACCATCGGAATTTTGTATTTTTCGGTTACCGGTGCAATAGCCTTGGTCATACCAGACGAATATGGCCCGAGCATATACTGGACATTATCCTGGCTAATCAATCGCTCA
>JAOUJX010000501.1 GCA_029882955.1 Gammaproteobacteria bacterium | reverse complement strand
ATGTGCCATACGGATAGTAGAGACTACGATCACCGGCGACAGTATGTTAGGTAGAATCTCGCTAAACATGATGTGACGCTGCGATCCACCCAGGGCTCGAGCCGCTTCGACATATTCTATCTCGCGTGCAGCCAGGGTTTCACCGCGCACTACCCGACAGGGTACCACCCACTCCTTGTAGACCAGCGCCAGAATAATATTTTGCAGTCCGGGACCTATCATTGCAATCAGTGCGATGGCGAAGATTAAGTAGGGGAAGCCGAGTAAAATATCAACCAGTCGGGAGATGACAATATCAACCCAACCACGCAAATAACCAGCAGCCAGGCCAGCCATGATGCCGATGCCGGTAGCTATCAGGATAACCACCAGACCGATAAAAATAGATATGCGTGCGCCGTAAATAATGCGTGACAGAATATCGCGCCCCAGACCGTCGCATCCGAGAAAAAAAGATAGTTCTCCACCTTCCATCCATACTGGAGGTTGCAGGCGTCGAAATAAATCGGTTTCGTTGGGATCGTGCGGCGCGACTAATGGCGCAAAAATCGCCATACCGATAAACAGGAATACAAATAACGTCGCGACAGTCGACAGGCGACTACTGAGGAAAAGTTTTATGTTACGTCGAAAAGGGGACTCATCATGAATCGATGCGGTCGATATCTCCAGGCTCATAACTTAACCCTGGGATTTAATACGGTGTACAGGATATCGGCAAGGAAGTTAAGCATGACGTAGGTGAGGGCATATAGTAATACAGCAGTTTGTACCAGGGGGTAATTACGTACAAAAATACTCTCCACCACCAGGCTGCCAAGGCCGGGCCAGCCAAATACGGTTTCCACAATCATGTTACCACCTAGTAGAGAACCGGTTTGTAGCGCAGCCACAGTCACCGTCGGAATCAATGCATTTTTCAACGCATGCCGAATCAGAACGTTTTTTCGGCTGATACCTTTGGCCTCGGCAAAAACAATATAGTCCTGACTGAGAACTTCCAGCATTGAGGTTCTGGTCACCCGCATTAATATAGCCGCAAGCGGTAATCCCAGTGTCAGTGCGGGCAGGAAAAGATGCGAGAGGACGTTAACAAAGCTATCTAGTCGGCCCGCGATGAGGGTGTCGATCAACAGTAAATGAGTAATTTCGTCAACTTCGTAGGCATATCCGATTCTGCCCGAGACTGGCAGGATATGCAGGTGCACTGCAAATAGCATTAACAATAAAATGCCAAACCAGAAGCCGGGCAGGGATACCCCGAACAGTGAGCCGACGGTCGCAATCCGGTCAAAAAAGGTGTTTTTTCTGACCGCGGCGAGTACCCCAAGCGGTATTGCGGTAACCAGTGCCAGTATCAGCGCAACGAGGCTGAGTTCGATGGTGGCTGGGAGTCTCTCGGCTATGACATCGATAACCGGGCGTCGATGGAAGAAGCTGAGGCCAAAATTTCCAGTCACAGCATTTTGCAGGTATTTACCAAAGCGCTGAACCGGTGGCAGATCCAGCCCCATATCGTGGCGTAATAACGCCTCTTCTTCGGCGCTGATCGGTTGATCCCCGATCATGATATCCACCGGATCGCCGGGGGTAAAAGTCATCATCAAAAACACGATGACTGTCACCCCCAGTAATACGGGGATAAGCTGGGCTAGCCTTTCAAGTAGTCTTCCAAAATTCAACTTAAGCTACCCAGATGTTTCAGTTATCAGTTAGTTCAGGCAAGCATCGTGCAGATTAATGCGACCGTCCGAACTAGGCTGCCATCCACTCAGGCGGTTTGATACGCCGTATAGATCCTGTGCAACCCACAGGTAAATTTTAGGCAAGTCCCGGTTTACAATTGCCTCGGCTTGCGAGTAGAGGGCGGCCCGTTTTGCACTGTCTGTCTCGGTATTAGCATCATCGAGCAGTTTGTCTACTTCGGGATTTGCATACCCAGAAGAGTTACCGCGATCAGCACTGCGATGCGTTGGCACGAAGATGCCGACCGGATCAAGCGAGCCATTGCCCCAGGAGGTCAACCACATTTGACCATCGATGGGTTTACCCTTGGTGCGATAGCGAGCTTTAAGCTGAGATGACTCACCCACCGCAACCTTGGTTCTAATGCCAGCCTTGCTGAGTAGCGATGCAATGGCTTCACCGGTATCTTTGCCGCTGCCGGTAACATCAAGGGTTACGTCAAGCCCATCTGGATATCCTGCTTGTGCGAGCAGTGATTTAGCTTTGGCAATATCAAATTTATACTCGGGCAGATTTTTATTCTTTCCAAATGCATCAGGACCGAGAATACCGTTGATCAGGCTGGCATTTCCATTCAATATTTTATCGACAATCAGCTGGCGCTTGAGTGCATGGGCGACTGCC
>JAOUJX010000500.1 GCA_029882955.1 Gammaproteobacteria bacterium | reverse complement strand
CTAATGCGGTCGAGCCGATTCGCTTTGACAAAGGCCTGCGCGGCCTTGAGTTTGACATCGACCTGGCGTTTTTCCTGTTCCAGCGGGCTATCCGGCCAGCGAATATGAACGCCGCTGTCAGGGAAGCTAAAACTCTCGGGGTGCTTTATTTCGAAACGCTCAGGATCGATCGAAATAGACGCAGTGCTTTCGATAATATCACCAACGCATTTAAAGCCGACCCAGCAGCCGGAAAACCGCGACATGGCAAAACCCATCAAACCATAGTCGATATACTCCTGCACACTGGCGGGGTACAAAATTGGCATCATCGCCGCGACCAGGGCCTGTTCCGATTGATGCGCAGTGGTAGACGATTTTGCGCCCTGATCATCACCAGCCAATACCAGTACCCCGCCCTTAGACGACGCGCCCGCAAGGTTGCCATGCTTTAGCGCATCACCCGAACGGTCAACACCCGGACCCTTACCGTACCAGATGGCAAACACGCCGTCGTATCTGGCCTGTTCGTTTTCCGACTCCCAGATGCCAACCTGTTGCGTCCCCCAGCAGGCTGTTGCCGCCAGGTCTTCATTGACGCCGGGCTGAAATTTAATATGGTGTTCCTGGAGGTGATTCGAAGCCTGCCAGAGCGCCGAATCATAGCCGCCTACCGGTGACCCCCGATAACCGGAAATATATCCTGCGGTATTGAATCCATCTGCCAGATCGCGTTGGCGTTGCATCATCGGCAGGCGCACCAGGGCCTGGGTGCCGGTAACAAATATCCGTCCCGTGGTCGCGTTATATTTTGTCTCTAAAGAGAGAGGGCTATTGTCGTAATTCGATGGATCAGATTTTATTTTAGTCATTATTGCCTGTTATGGTGACAGGATAGCAAAAGGCTTTGGAGTATTTGGGGCCGAATTATATACATAAATAACCGATCATCGCATACAGTTCTAGTTTCAGCCCGCCTCCCTGGGATATGGCTCGCTTTCGATTTGTTTTGTTCATCATTTTGCTACTGGTGATTGCAGCAGCAACTGTATTCTGGCTTCAGCGAAATAAACCGATACTGGTAAAAATTATCGAGGTGAACCCCGGCGAGGTGCAACGGACTGCACAGCTCGACCCTGTAGAGGCCCTGCGTAATGAGTGACACGGGGGGTGTTTAATTTCAAGCTGATTCAAATCTGACCTGTTAAAAAATTATGCTTTAACTAGTAAATAATTTACCCACACCATCAGGTTAATTACCCCATCATTGCCGAAGGATCGACAGGTGAAGGAATGTCGAATGGTTCTTCCAATTTACTGATACAGGTATGGATAAATATGAGCTTGTTTGTATTTAGATTATTTTGCTTAGGTTTACTTTTGGCAAGCGGCATAGCGGTCGTGCTAATTGGCAGTAACCAATATGACATTAATCTTGATTTATCTTCATGGCTCACACCACCAGTGCTGGATATGATTCGAAATTTTCTGGATATTTCCCTGGTAAAATCCTATGGGATTTATACCAGCCTGACTTTATTCATCCTCTTCATGTTGGTATTCATGAAAAGTTTAAAAACCCGTCCGGAATATAATTTTAAGGCCGATGAGGTAACTGATAACCTGCCAGCTGACATCGACGACGAGTTGAATGATAACAAAGCTAGCAGTCTGCCCGATAGATTCAGCGACACTTATGAAGCCAGCTCTGTCAGCGAATTAATAGCCGAAACGAATTCTAATGCCGTGCTCGGTACCGATGGGAATATCTATGATGGCAACGCTACCTTTAGTGGTACTGAAACCTATAGTTATATCGATACCAGATCACAATCCGATTTTGGCGATGGGCTAGAAGATGAAAACGTGGAGCTCACGCAAACCCTGGTCTCGACTACCAACATACCCGAAACCGGGCTGAGTCATTTATCCGATACCGAACTAAAAAGTAAAACTCTGGATTTCACCGATGAACTCCGTTGCGATGAGATTAGTCTGATAATCACCCGGTTAAATCGAGTCTGTCCGCCTTTTAGTCTTCCGCGTCGCAATTGCAACCAGCGGATCATCGGGCCACGGATGTTTGGGATAACGGCCTTTCATATCCTTCCTCACATCGTGATATGACCTTCGCCAGAAGCCGGCCAGATCCTGAGTGATTTGTAGCGGTCTCCCGGCGGGTGATAATAAATGTACGACTAGAGGGACTTTACCCGCGACGACGGTTGGTGTTTCTTCGCAACCGAACATTTCCTGTAGCTTCACCGCTAGCACCGGCGGAGACTCGGTATAATCAATAGCAATGGATGAGCCTGAAGGCACCTTTAATCGTGCTGGTGCCAGCTGGTTTAACTGTTGCTGCTTTTCCCAGGGTAACAATGCATCGAGAATAT
>JAOUJX010000138.1 GCA_029882955.1 Gammaproteobacteria bacterium | reverse complement strand
TTATTTCTGTTGAACAAATATGTCATGTGGATGCCACTCACGTCGGCCCCAGATCCCGGATTGGAATTATATATAATCCAGAGAAAGACCCGGAACTACCTTATCTGGGTCTGCATATGCAGGATATCCCGCGTGCCTATCTGGCAGAGTCGAATACAATGGAATCAGGTACCGACGATGATTTGAGTCAGTACTTGTTATCTCGTGTCGATGGGGATGAATTTTCCCGGGCGGTTCCAAATCTGGATGCTATGATTGCTGCGTTAAAGCCGCAAATTAGCCAGGAAAAAGTCGACAACCTGAATCGTTAGGTTTCGAAATCTCCACACAGAGCCTGCACTATCGCAAGCGATGCAATGGCTGCGGTTTCGGTACGCAATACTCTTGGGCCGAGTCTGGCGCTAAGAAAATCATGACTCCCTGCTTTTCTAATTTCATGCTCCGAGAGACCGCCTTCCGGTCCGACTAGTATAGAGACCCGGCCCTCTTGCCCGGCTCTTTTCAGGCAATTATGTAGGGGCTCTCCGGTGAAATCGAGTAGAATTTTGCTATGTTCTCTAATCGTAGCATCCAGAGCGGCTTCGAGTGATTTATAAAATTCAATGGCTGGGAGGTGGTGTCGACCGCTTTGTTCGCAAGCTTTGGCGGTAATCGCCCGCCAGTGGGCAAGGCGCTTAACCTGTTGAGCCGGTTTGAGTGGTATCTGGCTGCGTTCGGCATTAAATATGGAAAACCTCTTAACGCCGAGTTCGGTGCATTTTTGAAGGGCTAGATCGAGGTGGTCACTGCGACTTAAGCCCTGAATAATTTCGCTATCTAACGAAGATTCGGTTCGAGCATGAATGCTCGATTCGATAATAGCTATTGTCTGCTTGCGATCGAACTCGAGTCGAGACTGATAATCGCTTTCGTCCTGACCATTAAACAGGGCGACGATCGCATCATGCTTTAAGCGTAAAACGTTACGGATGTAGTGGCTGGCGGCAGAATCAAGCTTGATACTGGAACCAATGGCGAGCGGTTCTCCAACATAAATGCGTGATATACGCACGGATAGAAAATCGCTCGCTCGGTATGGTTTATCTAATAGCGATAATGTTCTGGCTTGTAAGGCCCGTCCACGCTAACGCCGATATAATCAGCCTGTTCCTTGGTCAGATGAGTCAAGGCGACACCGATTTTTTCCAGATGCAAACGCGCTACTTCTTCGTCCAGATGCTTCGGCAGAGTATAAACTTCGTTGCCATATTTTCCGGGGTTACAGAAGATTTCCATCTGCGCCAGTGTCTGGTTGGTGAATGAATTGGACATGACGAAACTCGGGTGACCGGTAGCGCAGCCCAGGTTCACTAATCGACCTTCAGCCAGCAATATAATGCGCTTGCCGTCCGGGAAGATGACGTGATCGACCTGTGGCTTGATATTCTCCCACTCGTACTGCTTGAGTTCAGCGACTTCTATTTCGTTATCGAAATGGCCGATGTTACAAACAATGGCCTGATCCTTCATTTGCTTCATATGCTCGTGACGGATGACATTGAAATTACCGGTAGTGGTGACGAAGATATCAGCCTGGCTACAGGCGTCTTCCATCGTGACGATACGGAAACCTTCCATTGCGGCCTGTAACGCGCAGATGGGGTCGATTTCAGTTACCATTACTGTGGCGCCAAGGCCTTTCAAAGATTGAGCACAGCCTTTGCCGACATCGCCATAACCGAGTACTAACGCAACTTTACCGGCAATCATGACATCGGTGGCTCGTTTAATGCCATCGACTAGTGATTCTCGACAGCCGTAAAGGTTATCGAATTTAGACTTGGTGACCGAATCATTAACATTGAATGCCGGGAAGGGTAAGTCCCCTCTGGCTTGCATTTGATACAGACGATGAACGCCGGTCGTAGTTTCTTCGGTGACGCCTTTAATATTCTTGAGAATATTCGAATACCAGTTTGGTGACTCGGCCAGTTTAGCTTTTATTGACGCATACATAATGGTTTCTTCTTCGCTACCGGGATTATCCAGAACCGAAATATCGGACTCAGCCTTACTACCAAGACTAATCAGGCCGGTAGCATCGCCACCGTCGTCAAGAATCATGTTAGGTGTGCCACCGTCGTGCCACTCCATAATACGGTGGGTATATTGCCAGTAGTCTTCCAGCGACTCGCCCTTAAAAGCGAATACAGGGACGCCAGACTCCGCGATTGCGGCTGCGGCGTGATCCTGAGTGGAAAAAATGTTACAGGATGCCCAGCGAACTTCGGCACCGAGTGCGACCAGTGTCTCAATCAACACGGCGGTCTGGATGGTCATGTGCAGGGAACCCGCGATGCGAGCACCTTTCAATGGCGCCTCTTTTGCATATTTGCTGCGTAACGAAACAAGCCCCGGCATTTCGGTTTCAGCGATGTTCATTTCCTTTCTTCCCCAGGCCGCGAGTGAGATATCGGCGACGTGAAAGTCCTGTTTTAAAGCGTCTTGTGCGGTTGCGTTCATAAATAAACCTATGTTATTGAATTAGCGAGTGATTTAAAGGCCAGCGTCTGCTTTTAACGCAGCTGCCTTATCTGTTTTTTCCCAGCTCAGATCGATATCTTCGCGACCCAAATGCCCATATGCAGCGGTTTGCTGGTAGATTGGACGTAGCAGGTCGAGCATGGCAATTAGACCTTTTGGGCGTAAATCAAAATGTGCTCGAATGAGTTTGATGATCTTATCGTCGTCGATGCGGCCGGTGCCGAATGTTTCGACACTAATCGATGTTGGTTCTGCGACGCCAATCGCGTAAGACACCTGGATTTCACAGCGATCTGCGATACCGGCGGCTACGATGTTTTTGGCAACGTATCGCGCGGCATAAGCGGCTGAGCGATCGACCTTGGACGGATCCTTGCCCGAAAAGGCGCCGCCACCGTGACGAGCCATGCCGCCATAGGTATCGACAATAATCTTGCGACCGGTGAGGCCTGCGTCACCAACCGGGCCGCCAATTACGAATCGGCCTGTGGGGTTGACGTGAATATGTTCATTTTTACACTGATCCAGCCATTCGGCAGGCAGGACCGGCTTGAGGATGGTTTCAATTACGGCTTCGCGCAGGCTTGTCAGGTCGATGCTTTCACTATGCTGAGTGGAGAGTACGACGGCTTCGATACCGACCGGCTTATGGTCTTCGTAACGAAAGGTTATCTGGCTTTTCGCATCGGGTTGCAACCAGGGTAATTCGCCGGACTTACGTACTTCAGCCTGACGTCGGACCAGTCGATGAGCATAGGTAATTGGCGCGGGCATTAAAACATCGGTCTCGTTACTGGCGTAACCAAACATCAGGCCCTGATCGCCAGCCCCCTGTTCACGGTCTTCTGACTCATCCACACCCATGGCAATATCGCTGGACTGTTTGCCGAGGCCGGTGAGGACCGCGCAGGTATTACCATCGAAACCGCATTCAGGATTGTCATAACCGATATCGCAGACGGTTTGACGAACTAGTGCTTCGGTATCGACCCAGGCGTCGGTCGTGATCTCACCTGCAAGTAGTACCATGCCGGTTTTAACCAAAGTTTCGCAGGCGACGCGTGAACGGATATCCTGTTCCAGCAAGGCATCGAGTACCGCGTCGGAGATCTGGTCGGCAACCTTGTCCGGATGCCCCTCGGATACTGATTCAGAAGTAAATATAAACGAATGTGTCGTGTTACGGGCAGAGCTGTTCATAAATAAACCTTAATGTTATCTATTTATGAGCGCCGTTGATCTTGACTGGTTTGAAAGCCTGGCAGAGATTCTGTCGCAGCGCCCCTTACAAAACAGTGCCCGGCGATACGGGCTAATACACTAACAGTTTAGTCTAGTAAATTTTTTTTTCCAGATCAATTACAAAGTGTTTTGCCAAAGGTTTTGTTAATAAGCTTAAAAATATTTTTGAGTTGCTGTGTTCTGGTATTTACGAGAGAATATCGCGCCTTCAACTTCCGGTAGTGTTAGATTATCGGAAAAACAGGTTTCCTCGGGAGTAAACTATGTCGTCAAGAAGAACGCTTGCCAATGCGATCAGAGCGTTGAGCATGGATGCGGTTCAAAAAGCCAATTCAGGCCATCCGGGAGCACCCATGGGAATGGCTGATATCGCCGAAGTCCTATATAACAGTTTCATGCGGCACAACCCCGCCAACCCGGACTGGATCGATCGAGACCGATTCGTCATGTCAAATGGTCATGGCTCGATGCTGCCCTATTCGTTGCTGCACCTGACCGGTTACGATGTCTCGATCGACGATTTGAAAAATTTTCGTCAACTGCATTCTAAAACTCCGGGGCATCCCGAACATGGCTATGCGCCAGGTATTGAAACGACTACCGGCCCGCTCGGGCAGGGCATTACCAATGCCGTCGGTATGGCGATTGCGGAGCGCGCGCTAGCGGCTGAATTTAACCGGGAAAACCACGACATAGTTGATCACCACACTTATGTGTTTATGGGTGACGGCTGTTTAATGGAGGGTATTTCACACGAAGCCTGTTCCCTGGCGGGTACGCTTGGCCTGGGTAAGTTGATCGCCTTCTGGGACGACAATGGTATTTCTATCGATGGCGAGGTCGAAGGCTGGTTCAAAGATGATACCGCCAGGCGGTTTGATGCTTACGGCTGGCATGTGGTAGAAGTTGATGGTCACGATGCGGATGAGATCTATATCGCTATCGAAGCCGCCCGCGCGGTAACCGCGAAACCATCGTTGATTTGTTGTAAAACCGTCATAGGTTTCGGTTCACCGAATAAAGCTGGCGGACATACCTGTCACGGTGCACCGTTGGGTGATGACGAAATCGCGCTGACCCGGATCGAGCTGGGGTGGGAGCATAAGCCTTTCGAAATACCGGAAGAGATTTATAATAGCTGGGATCATCGTGCCGATGGTCAGGCTCAGGAAGAAAGCTGGGCCAAAAGTTTCGAATCCTACAAGGTCGAACACCCCGAACTCGCTGCGGAATTTGAACGTCGCGTCAGCGGTGAGTTGCCGGCAAACTGGGCTGAAGCTTCGCAGACATTTATCAAACAAACCGATGAAGCTGCAGAAACGAAAGCTACGCGTCAGGCGTCTCTGGCCGCGATCGAAGCTTACTCGCCGCTGTTGCCCGAATTATTTGGTGGTTCGGCCGACCTGGGTTGTTCGAACCTCACCGAATGGTCGGGTTTCAAACCTATGAGAGCAGAAACGCCGGACAGTAACTACGTCAACTACGGCGTGCGCGAATTCGGTATGTCGGCGATGATGAATGGCATCGTTCTGCATGGTGGGTTTATTCCGTTCGGTGCTACCTTCCTGATATTCTCTGAATACGCGCGTAACGCTTTGCGTATGGCTGCTTTGATGAAGATACAGAGTATTTTCGTCTATACTCATGACTCAATCGGGCTCGGTGAAGACGGTCCGACCCATCAGGCCATTGAGCAAATTCCAACTTTACGCATGATCCCCAATATGCAGGTCTGGCGACCTTGCGATACAGTCGAATCAGCGGTGGCCTGGAAAGCAGCCATCGAATACCGTGAAGGCCCGAGCAGTCTTGTTTTTTCTCGCCAGGGTTTACCTCATCAGCCCCGTAGCCCGGAACAAATCGAAGCGATTTCTCGTGGCGGTTATATTTTAAAGGACTGTGAAGACACGCCTGAGGCGATCATTATTGCTACTGGTTCGGAGGTCGAACTGGCGATGAATGCGGCCAATTCTGAGGCGCTTGCCGAGCGTAATATTCGCGTGGTTTCCATGCCTAGTACGAGCGTGTTCGATCAACAGCCGAAAGATTACCGTGAGTCAGTATTGCCGAGCAACGTCAGTGCGCGTGTCGCGGTTGAAGCGGCAGTTACCCAGGGCTGGTATAAATACGTTGGTCTCAATGGCGCGGTAGTCGGTATTGATACCTTCGGCGAATCGGCGCCAGCGAAAGAGTTATTTGCCTATTTTGGTTTTACAGTGGGAAAAGTGATCGATGCGGTGAATCAGGTAGCTGGATTCGATGCTGAATAATCAGGCCAGTTATTTTTAATTTTTAAATATTTTTAATCAGGAGAAGAAAGAAATGACAATTCGAGTCGGCATAAATGGCTTCGGGCGTATAGGTCGTATGGTATTTCGAGCGGCGCAGGATTTTGACGACATCGAAGTAGTTGGTATTAACGATTTACTGGATCCTGAATACCTGGCGTATATGCTCAAGTACGATTCGGTGCACGGTCGTTTCAAAGGGGATGTTTCTATCGATGGCACGACGCTGGTTGTTAACGGCAATAATATCCGGCTAACTGCAGAGCGAGATCCTTCTGAATTGAAATGGGGCGATCTGAATGTCGATGTGGTGGTCGAATCGACAGGGTTGTTCCTGACCAAAGAAACAGCACAGAAGCATATCGATGCAGGTGCGCGTAAAGTGGTGATGTCTGCACCTTCCAAAGATGATACGCCAATGTTTGTTTACGGCGTGAACGATGACAAATATGCGGGTGAGGATATTATTTCAAATGCATCCTGCACGACTAACTGCCTTGCTCCGGTGGCTAAAGTTGTCAATGACAAATTCGGCCTTAAGCGCGGCCTCATGACTACGGTGCACGCCGCAACAGCGACGCAGAAAACGGTTGATGGCCCTTCGATGAAAGACTGGCGCGGTGGTCGAGGTATTCTGGAGAATATCATTCCTTCGTCGACTGGTGCAGCGAAAGCGGTTGGCGTGGTCTTGCCCGAGTTGAATGGCAAGCTAACAGGAATGTCATTTCGTGTACCGACTTCGGATGTCTCGGTAGTCGATTTGACCGTCGAGCTCGAAAATGATGCTTCTTACGAAGAAATCTGTGCGGCGATGAAGGAAGCTTCTGAAGGCGCTATGAAAGGCGTGCTCGCTTACACCGAAGAAAAGGTGGTTTCTACCGACTTTCGGGGAGAAGCCTGTACTTCAACCTTCGATGCCGAGGCTGGTATTGCGATGGATGGCAGCTTTGTCAAATTGATATCCTGGTATGACAACGAATGGGGTTATTCCTGCAAAGTCTGCGAAATGGCGCGTGTTATTGCAGCAGCCTGATTATTCCGTAAATTATCGTATAACTACGGCGTGGCAAATCGTTTTCCACGCCGTTTTTTTTGGTAAAGGTAAACATAATGTCTGTAATCAAAATGACTGATCTCGATCTTGGCGGTAAGCGTGTGCTTATCCGCCAGGATTTAAATGTACCGGTGAAGAACGGTATGGTTAGCAGCGACCAACGTATCAAGGCATCATTGCCTGCTATTCGGCACTGTATTGATGCCGGTGCCAGACTGATGATCATGTCGCACCTGGGTCGACCGAGTGAAGGTAGCCCTGAGGCAGAATATTCCCTGAAACCAGTGGCCGACTATTTAACTCAGGCACTAGGTCGTCGTGTAGACCTGGTGAATGACTATTTGCAAAAAATGCCAGAAATGTCTGACGGTGACGTAGTCTTGCTTGAAAACGTCCGTTTTAATCCGGGTGAAAAGGCCAACGATGAAACGCTTTCGAAGCAATATGCGGCTTTATGCGATATTTATGTTATGGATGCTTTTGGCACGGCGCACCGAGCACAGGCCTCGACTCATGGCGCCGGTCAATTTGCCCCTGTGGCTTGTGCCGGCCCGCTACTGGCGGGTGAGCTGGAAGCCCTGGGCAAGGCACTCGATAATCCAGAAAGACCGATGGTGGCGATCGTCGGTGGTTCTAAGGTTTCTACCAAGCTCACCGTGTTGGAGTCGTTGTCCACTATTGTCGATCAGTTGATACCCGGCGGCGGGATTGCCAACACCTTCATAGCGGCGGCTGGTTATAACGTTGGTAAATCATTGGTGGAAGTTGATTTAATTCCCGAAGCTAAGCGATTAATTAAACAGGCTAGTGAGCGCGGTAAAGAAATTCCAGTACCGGCTGATGTTGTCTGTGGTAAGGAGTTTTCCGAACAGGCCGAAGCAACTGTTAAGCGGGTCGAAGATGTTGTCGATGACGATATGATATTTGATATTGGGCCGAAAACTGCCGCAAGGTTTGCAGAAATTATGCAAAAATCGGCAACAATTGTCTGGAACGGCCCGGTTGGTGTGTTCGAATTTGATCAGTTTGGTGAGGGTACAAAAATCCTGGCAAATGCGATTGCGGCATCGGACGCGTTCTCCATCGCTGGTGGTGGTGATACACTGGCTGCGGTGGATAAATATGGAATTGCCGACCAGGTGTCATATATATCTACCGGCGGTGGTGCTTTCCTGGAATTTTTAGAAGGTAAACAGTTACCAGCAGTGACCATGCTGGAACAAAGGAAAAGAGATTATGATAAAGGTGATGCGTAGAACAAAGATTGTTGCCACGCTGGGGCCGGCTACCGAGTCAGATGAAGCGCTCGATTCGATAGTAAAGGCGGGCGTTGACGTCGTAAGGCTTAATTTTTCCCATGGTAATCCCGAGGATCACATAGCACGCGCCGAGAAAGTCCGGAAAATCGGCGATGCGAATCAACGTTTCCTGGGGATTCTGGCTGACTTGCAGGGGCCGAAGATTCGCATTGAACGATTTAAAAATAATGTCATCAAGCTAAAAAAAGGTGATGATTTTTGTCTGAATGCCGACTGCGATACCAATGATGGTGATCAGACTCAGGTTGGCATTACCTATAAACTTCTGCCCGCCGACGTTGATAAAGACGATGTTTTGGTGCTCGACGATGGCAGAATTGTACTCAAGGTGAATTCGGTTGAAACTGGCAAGATCAATTGCAGCGTGGTGGTTGGTGGTGAACTTTCCAATAACAAAGGAATTAACCTAAAGGGTGGAGGTTTAACCGCTGAAGCCCTGACTGAAAAGGACAAAGCAGATATTAAAACGGCGGCAAAACTCGATGCTGATTATCTCGCCGTCTCCTTCCCGCGTACGGCTGAAGATATTCACACGGCACGTCGTCTATTGCGCGAAGCGGGTGGTCACGGTGGCATTGTCGCTAAAATCGAACGGGCCGAAGCGATTGATAACATCGAAGCTATTATCGAGGCATCGGACGCTATCATGATAGCGCGAGGTGATCTCGGTGTGGAAATGGGTGATGCGAATTTGCCGGCAATACAGAAACGGATTATTAACCTGTCCCGGAGCATGAATTGTGTGGTGATCACCGCTACGCAAATGATGGAGTCCATGCGTGATAACCCAATCCCGACCCGTGCTGAGGTTTTTGATGTTGCCAATGCCGTGCTTGATGGTACCGATGCTGTCATGCTCTCAGCTGAGACCGCAACGGGAGCATACCCTGCTCTCACAGTTCAATCGATGTCGGATATTTGCCTTAGTGCCGAAAAGGAAAAGCGCGCGAGTAAATCCTCGCATCGATTAAATAGCACCTTTTCCCAGATTGATGAAGCCATTGCGATGGCTACTATGTATACCGCTAACCACCTCAAGGTACGAGCCATTGCATCGCTAACCGAATCGGGTTCAACTGCCTTGTGGATGTC
>JAOUJX010000499.1 GCA_029882955.1 Gammaproteobacteria bacterium | reverse complement strand
GCGGTTTTATCCCATGGTCCGATCGTTTTTTTATCAAAGGTATTATTCCTTATTATTCAAAGTCTTAGATAAAAGTGTAAAAGTAAATTATTAAATTATCAAGCGAGTTGTGAAATTCTGATAAAACGCCTGCTAAGACAGGAATATAGCCTTTTTAACTTTTTTCTGGGTAAAACTAATTCCCATAATTCAGTTATTATTATCACCAAATATGCGTCTGAATTCGCGTTCAGACAGTGAATTTAGAGTTTCAATGTTGCTGACCGGTATCGTTTCGGGGCATGGATGGCTTGCCAGAGCTTTGCTGAGGCTCTCTTCTCTCAATAAATGCAATAGCGGGTAAGGCGAGCGATTTGTCCAGTTTTCCCGATCATCGGCCTGTGTGCCTGAAAACTGGTACTTGGGATGGAAGCTCGCTATCTGGAACTCACCGTTCCAGTTAAATTGCGACAATAGCGTATCGCACAAATCAAGAAACTGGTTGAAATCATCGAAGTCTATTAGGCTATTCGGAATGACTAATAATGTCGTTTCTACCGCCTGGTTATGAACCAAATGTTCGCATTCATTGTATAAATCAAGCAGTAAACCTTCATGTTCGTCGCTATCGCTGATAGCTAAACGGACTTTCTGCCCTTCCCATACCTGTCGGGCAAAAGGGCATAGACCCAGTCCTATTACCGAGTTTTCCAGCCAAAAGGTGATTTCGGCGATAATTTCATGTTTTTTCCTGATACCTTCATTCCTGCCGGTCGATGTTTTTAAGATGTTTTAATAGCTACAATAATTCTAACACTACCATGTTAAAAGAGCCTTGTTGATATTTTCAAAAGTGTATAAATATTTGCTTGAAGTCCGGTATAATTTAGTAGATGCTAAATCAATATCGGATGAAATAATAAATTCACACAGAGATAAATTTCGTCCAAAAACTGAGGTAAGAACGATGGAAGATGAAGATACTCTTGTTTTAACGCCAGAAGAAAAAGACAAGATTCTTGAAAACCTGCCCAAGACCGAAAAATCTGACGATGACGATGACGATGATACCGACTAGTCGGAATTAACTGGCAAGACAACGAATCGCTTTGGCCGTACCGATATATTCGAATAGATCAAGACGGCGGGTTTCGATAACAACGACTCCGTCAGCCCCTATTTCGGCTGCCTGAGTACGCATATCGTGCACCAGAGAGGCCAGGGAATAAAGGCCTCCGTGACCGGTTATATAACCAACAGTATCGTAATCGCAGTCGGCCCTTCTGGCGTAGTAAACTTTCACTTTATCTGGATCGATAGCCACACCCGGCTCACCAACTACCAGTATTGGTTGGGCGCAACTGATTACCAGCGTCGCCAGCAGAAAGATTAAAACAGAATTAACGAATCGATTAAGCATATCAATTCGGTTATCGACCTTGAGTAGAAATTATTGAGGTAACTTTCGAATAATTTTACAGATGGCTTGACACAAAATGTCTAAATCCTGATCACCTGTAATATACGGAGGCATTAAATAAACCAGTTTGCCGAATGGCCTGATCCAAACACCCGCATCGACAAACTGCCGAGTAATCGATTTCAAGTCGACCGCTGCTTTTAGTTCTACCACGCCTATTGCGCCAAGAGTTCGAACCTCCTGCACCTGTTCGTAATCTTGACAAGGCGAAAGACCTGACTCAAGACGTTCGCTAATGCGTCGTATATTTTCCTGCCAGTCCGAAGCCAGTAACAAATCGATGCTGGCCAGCGAAACCGCACAGGCCAGGGGGTTAGCCATAAAAGTAGGCCCATGCATAAATACCCCAGGATTACCCTGATCGATTCCCTGACTTACCTGCTCGGTAGTGAGGGTGGCCGCCAGGGTCATATAGCCACCGGTTAAAGCTTTACCGATACACATGATATCGGGCGATATCGACGCATGCTCACAGGCAAATAATTCACCACTGCGGCCAAATCCAGTCGCTATTTCGTCTGCGATTAACAATACTTCATACTGATCGCACAGGGCTCTGGCTTTAGCCAGATAGTCGGCCGAATAGAAACGCATGCCACCGGCACCCTGCACTATTGGCTCAAGAATCATGGCTGCGATTTCATCATGGTGATGCTTAAGGAGTTTGTCGAGCGCATCAATATCCTCAACTCTGGCAGTATCACCGAACCCGCAGGCGGGTGATTCAACAAAAAACTGCCGTGTCAAAACATCGGTAAATAAACTGTGCATACCGGTCACAGGATCACAAACCGACATAGCGCCCATGGTGTCACCGTGATAGCCATTCCGTAAACTAAGAAACTTTTGTTTCCCGGGGCGGGATTTTGCGTTCCAGTACTGAATAGCCATTTTCATCGCAACTTCAACCGCTACTGAGCCCGAGTCG
>JAOUJX010000137.1 GCA_029882955.1 Gammaproteobacteria bacterium | reverse complement strand
CTTTAATTGCATTATTCGAGAGGACGCATCAGTCAATGGCACACAGCGATGTCGGCGGCTTACACCGGGGGCTAACAGATGAAATCAGGTTGTTCGAGAACAAGTTGAAGGAGATTGGTGTTAAATCCGAAGTGGTTCTTTCTGCTCGCTACTGTGTTTGTACAGCGATGGATGAGGCAGTGTTAAATACGCCCTGGGGTACAGAATCTGGCTGGTCCCAGAGGTCTTTACTCAGTGTTTTCCACAACGAAACAGCAGGTGGCGAAAAATATTTTCTGATTTTGGAGCGTATGCAGGAATACCCGGCAGAGAATATCGATCTGCTCGAATTGCTCTATCTTTTTTTGAGTCTCGGATTTGAAGGTAAGTACCGGGTTATCAATCGCGGGCGCGATATGATCGAGCAATTACGCGATGAACTTTATACTCTCATTCGTCGACAAAGAGGCGATTTTGAACGATCACTATCAGCAAACTGGCAAGGAATAGGTAATACCCGAAATTCGCTTACTAGTTATTTACCGTTATGGGTGGTTGCCAGTGTACTGGCCGCTGTGCTGCTTTTAAGTTATTCAGGTTTTCGCGTCTGGATGCTCGAGTCATCGATGCCGGTGATTGCCAAACTTGAAGAAATATCGCAATAGTAGGATGAAAAAAATAATAAGTTTTTTCACTAACAGGATTGTTATTTCGCTTATAGGCTTAATTGCGCTTTCAGTTATTATCTGGGTTGTCGGTCCGCATATTAAGTTTGGTAGAAACAATGCCGCACCCCTGGAAAGCGACTTTTCTCGTCTTGTTGGCATTATTATTTTACTGCTAGTTTGGGGGGTGAATAATTTACGTATTCAATTCACGCATAAAGGTAATAATCGGAACCTGGTAGAGGATCTTGAAAAAAATCAGGAACTAACCGGCGAGAAACAGATTGGCGATCAAAAATCCGAAGAGTCAGAGCTTTTAAAGCAGCGCTTTAGAGATGCCATAACTACCCTGTCGAAACTAAAGTTCAAGGGCAAAAGCCATTCCAGGTACCAGGCCAAAGCCCTGTACGAGCTACCCTGGTATATCATCATCGGGCCACCAGGGTCGGGTAAGACTACCGCGCTGGTAAATTCCAGTCTCGAATTTCCGCTTGCCGAGCAATTTGGTAAAGCCGCTTTGCAGGGGGGTGGCGGTACACGTAATTGTGACTGGTGGTTTACTAATGAGGCAGTTCTCATTGATACTGCCGGTAGATATACCACTCAGGATAGTCACAAACTCGTCGATAGTAGCGCCTGGGAGGCTTTCCTGTCGTTATTGAAAAAAAATCGTAGACGCAGACCGGTGAATGGAGTGCTGGTAGCGATCAGTATGCAGGACTTACTGTTTCAGACTGAACAGGAAAGAAACCAGAACGCAAAAACCATTCGAACTCGTATCGACGAGTTAATGCAGAAGCTAGAAGTACGTTTTCCGATTTACCTGATGTTGACTAAAAGCGATCTGGTTTCCGGATTTTCAGAATATTTTGAAGATCTATCAAAAGAAGATCGAGAGCAGGTATGGGGCGTTAGTTTACCGAATGCGGAAGGCCCGTCGCAAAGCCCTGATTTTGACTATTTAGAGACCGAACTTAATCGATTAATTAGCCGGTTATACTCAAGAGAATTATCCCGAGTCCATCAGGAACGTGATGTTAAACGTCGAGCGCTGATACAGGGCTTCCCACAACAGCTGGAAAATATCAAAACAATTGTTGAGTCTTTCGTAAAACAGACGTTTATAACAAACCGTTACGAATACCAGCCCTATTTGCGGGGTGTATATTTCACCAGTGGTACGCAGAACGGTACACCAATAGACCGTATGATGAGTGCGGTCTCGGAAAATTTCGGTTTCGATCAACATACGCATACACAACCGGTACAGGGTAAGAGCTTTTTCCTGGGTAAGCTGTTCCGGGAAGTCATATTCCCTGAATCGGAATTAGGCGGGTTAAACCGAAAATACGAGGCGGTTTTCAAATGGTCTCGACGCTTAGGCTATGCTGCTCTACTACTGACCGCAAGTGGATTGTTAGCCGCCTGGTTTGGCAGTTTAAGTCGTCACGATAATTTTATGCTCGAAGTCGAGCGCTACGTAGCCGAGTATGATCGCGAAAATACTCGGCTACAGGGCTCGAATAAAGATATCCGCGGTGTAATACCTTCTTTAAATGCGCTGGCCAGGGCGAGTATTGTTTACGATCAGGATCAGTTCCCCTGGCTTAGCGGGTTTGGTCTATACGATGGCAACGTCGATAGTGCGGCCGATGATGCCTACCGGACACAGTTACGCCTGCTCATGCTACCCAGGTTGTTAGCTTATCTGGAAGAGAGCGTGAGTACAGGGCATAAGGGGGGCGATCTCTATCATAATTTCCGAACCTATTTGATGTTTAACAAAATCGAACACATGGATCGAGAGCTGGTTATCGACTGGTTTAGGGATGACTGGAAAATAAACATGCAGGGCGAGGCTAGCCAGCGCAAAGCCCTGGAGCAGCATCTCGAGGTACTGTTAAATCTCGATATAGAATCTCAGATATTAAATCCAAAGTTGGTGAGGCAGACACGAAAGTTGCTGCTGCGGGTGCCGGTGCATCAGCGTATTTATAGCCGTATTCGGACTCGGAGTGAAAATAGGGAAAAAGTGAACCTATTGAACAGGTTCGGAGAGTCGGTGCGTGAAGTCTACCGTTCTAATATAGAAATTGAAGACCGACTGCAGATGCCATTCATGTTTACCAAAGCGGGCTATGATGGCCTCGATTTTTCCACTAGTTCGCCGGTGATTGCAGACATCGTCAATGAGCGCTGGGTTTTGTCCGATGACAATGAGCAAAAAGTTGATTTCATAAAGGACGACCTGGAAGAAATAAGCGGAAAAGTGGGGGATTTATATTTTGCTGAATTTATTAAGCATTGGGCATCGGTATTGAAAACCCTGGACGTCGCGGAGTTTAAATCGATAGACCAGGCAGCAGATGTATTGTCTCAATTTGTCGATCCGGTTTACTCGCCGCTACAGGCTATCCTGCAGGTTACAAGTGAAAACACTCAACTTACCTCGCCAGTCATGCAAAACCTGGATGATGACCAGGCCGAAGCTAGTGCTTCAGCAACAGTAACCGCCAAACTGGCAGGTAAATTTAACGGAACACCGGTGGATCAACGCTTCAGGCCTTTGAGTGTGTTGCTGAGAGAAGCCAGGCAGAAGCCTGCACCGATCATCGAGATCGAACAGAAACTAATCCAACTAAAAGAATTTATGGGGGAAATTACTGTATCACCCGATGCCGATAAAAAAGCCTTCGAAATTGCGCTCGCTCGCTATAAGCAGGGTTCAGGCAACGCCATAACCAGCATGAGAAAGTTTGCTTCGAAGCAACCACCATCGGTGAAACGATGGTTGACCACGCTATCAGATCAAAGCTGGAAAGTGATTCTCTCGGCGGCCCGTCGGCACGTCAACGTCGAATGGACGAATCAGGTCTATGGATTTTATCGAGAAGCGTTAGCTGATCGTTATCCGTTATCACGGAAGTCTAAAAATGAACTGGCTCAGCTCGATTTTAGTGATTTTTTCAAACCGGGAGGAAATATTGATCGTTTCTTTATAAAAAATATTAAGCCGTTTATCAGCTCAAATGCGAACTGGAAGAATAAATTGGTGGATGGGCGTTCCCCTGGGTTTAGCAAGAAATCATTAGAGCAGCTTAAAAAAGCTCTGGCCATCAAGAGCATCTTCTTCCGGAAAAATGTTGAAGTGCCGGGTATTTCTCTACAGTTGAAACCCGATCAACTCAATAAAATAGATGCCCGCTTCTGGCTCGATGTCGGCGATCAACGTATTGATTACAACCATGGGCCGAAGTTCTGGAAAGACCTGAACTGGTCGGTCGAGGATGATAACAGCCGTGTCAGGCTAGTGTTTGAGGATCTCGATGGCGACCGTCATGAAAAATCATTCGAAGGCCCCTGGGCCTGGTTGAGATTGCTCGATGAGTCTCGTATATCCGAAACCGAGCAGTCCAATGTTTATTTGATCGAATATAGTGTTGACGATAGTGATGGTTCATCAAAGCGCCACACGATGAAGTTTTTAATTAAAGCTCGCAGTGTCAATAATCCGTTTAATCAGAATTTACTCGGTTTATTCAAAGCACCGGAGCGTATTTAAATGCACGATGCAGTTCAAACCGGAGTGTATGGAAAATTACCTGCCTACGGTGATTTCGTTTCTCGAAATCTGCAGGCCTCATTCATAAATCCCTGGGATGAATGGCTACAACATTATATTTTCACTTCCAGAGAACAACTAGGCAACCAGTGGCTGGACATATACCTCACCAGCCCAATCTGGAGATTTGTACTTTCAAGTGGTGTTATCGATGACAAAAAATGGGCTGGAATTATCATGCCTAGCGTCGACAGGGTTGGTCGATATTTCCCTCTTAGTCTCGCTCGACCCATACCTGCAGAGACTGCGGCGATACATTTTTTTGTCTCTCAGACCCGCTGGTACGAGCAGCTTGAGTCCTCCTGTTTGCTTGCACTGAACGGTCAAATCGATGTTGATGAACTGGTTTCCTGCATCGGTGAAATAAATTTAACAGCCTACGATGCCTACCTTCCAACTTCGAATGTAGGTGATAACGGTGCTTTTATTCTCGGGTTGCCAGACAGTGATCAAAGCTCAGTTAGCGTAGGCCTGCCTTATTTATTAGAAGCTACTTTAAGTTCCGGTTTCACTAGCTTTAGTGTATGGCAGACAGAAGGCTCAGAAGTTGTTTCACCACTCATGTTCTGCTGCCAGGGTTTGCCTCCGATTTCAGGATTAACATCAATGCTTGACGGGCAGTGGCAACTCCGAAACTGGAAAATTCCTTATAACCTGAAATCCTGATCGACCTGGAGCTGGACTAGCGATAATGAAAGATATCACTGTCAGACGACCGATTATCTGGAAGTCAGTGCATGAGACTAACATCGGCATGGTCCGGAAAATCAATGAGGATTCCATCCTCTCCACACCTCAATCCCAATTCTGGGCTGTCGCCGATGGTATGGGAGGGTATGAAGCAGGCAATGTTGCCAGCAATATGATTGTTGCGAGTCTAGAGGGTTGCAGTCAGCAAGGGTCCTTGAATCAGTTAGTTAATAATATTGAAAATTGTTTGATTGACGTAAATAGACGAATACTGGAATACGCCGATATCATGCTTGATGGCAGAACTCTGGGCAGTACGATCGTGTCACTGGCAATCAAAGGTCGTGTAGGCGTCTGCCTGTGGGTAGGAGACTCGCGTCTATATCGGCTTAGAAATCGTCAATTATTGCAGCTATCAAGGGATCATAGTCAGATAGAAGAGCAGGTGCAACAGGGCTATATCACGCCAGAGCAGGCTGAAAACCATCCAGACTCAAATGTAATCACCCGGGCCGTAGGTGCCCATAAAAAAGTTTATGTCGACATTAATGTTTTCAGCGCGCAACTTGGGGATGTATTTCTGCTTTGTAGCGATGGTCTCTATAACATGGTTAGTAAGGGTGAGCTTGCTAGCACGCTGGCTCGTTTGCCCATCGATCAGGCTAGAGATAGCCTGATGCAACTCGCGTTAGATCGGGGTGCAGGCGATAATGTATCGATTATTCTGGTGAAAGGTGAGCAGGGTTCATACACACAAAGGCCTGAAGTGCCAGTGAGTCCGGTACATGAGTGATAAAGATTCGAATAAAACCCGGATTAAATCACCGGCCATCAAACGAGATGCCACGAGGATAGCTACTCGAAAGGCAACGGATAAAACACGTATTATGCCAAAAGGCACGGATTCGATCCCGGTCGAGCAGACGCCGGTCCATATGTTAAAAGACCGTTTCGTGCTCGAGGAGGTCCTTGGTGTTGGTGGTATGGGAGTAGTCTACAAAGCCCGGGATCTACTCAAAGTCGAAGCACAGGACCGTGACCCCTATGTTGCGATTAAAGTCTTAAGCGATGAATTTAAGACTCATCCTGAAGCGTTTATCTCTTTGCAGCGAGAGTCGCGTAAATCGCAACGCATCGCACATCCGAATATAGTTAATGTGTACGATTTCGACCGGGATGGCGATACGGTTTTTATGACCATGGAGTATCTCGATGGCGACCCTCTGGACGAATTGATAGCGCGTTATCAATCCACTGGTTTGCCGACAGATGATGCATGGGAAATTATTCACGGCATGTCTGCTGCTTTAATACACGCGCATTCCGAACGCATAATTCATTCCGATTTTAAGCCGGGGAATGTATTTGTCACTCTCAAAGGCCTGGCCAAGGTATTCGATTTTGGTATCGCCAGGGCGGTCGCTCAGGTTGAACATCTTGACGATAATCCGAACGATCAAACTCTCTTTGATGCCGGTAATCTCGGTGCACTGACGCCGGCTTATGCCAGCCTGGAAATGCTGGAAGGGCATGAGCCCGATGTGCGTGATGACATCTATGCGATGGGTTGTGTGGCTTATGAAATGTTGACCGGGCAACACCCTTACAACAAGCGACCAGCCGACGAAGCCGAACGCCAGGGTTTAACGCCAGCTCGTATCACCCACGTTAAGAAATCTCAATGGCAGGCTATCGAAAAGGCTATTGCATTCAGACGTGAGGACCGATTAGCAACAGTCACCGAATTCCAATCAAAAATATCTCCGGAGATAAAATCGTCTAACTGGTTGATAACGGGCCTGGCTTTGATTTTTTCTGTCTCGATTACCACCTATTTTTTAGTTTTCAATGCCCCCCCGGCGGGACCAGAGTTTTCTGAATTCGATATCAGGAATGAACTGGAGCTGAAAATCAGAATCGACCTTTATAAAGAGGACCTGACCACACTATTGGAGGATCCAACATTCTCTAATGTATGGCAGGACTCTGTCTGGAAAGGCATCACTGACCTCACGGTGTTAACCAAAGGCGAAGATCCCTGGGTCGACGAAAAGAAGGCGGTTATATTTCTACTATATATAGAAAAAATAACGTCGATGCTAAAAAACAAAAAAATAAAGCTAACCGAGAAACTGATCGAAAACGCCAGGCGTTATGCGCTTGAAGAATCGACTCTGGATGTGTTTGTGAATGAATTGACCGCGCTACGGATCCGGGTGGCAGAGCGTCAGAAACTATCGGCGAAAAAAGCGGCCGATGCAGAACGGTTGGCACAGCAACAGAAAAAGCTCGAAACGGTGAAAACCGAAGAAATGGACACTGAGCAACGACTACAGGCCAGACAGTTCGAAGTCGCACTGGAGAACCTGAACCAACAGTTGAAATGCCAGTCCAGTCTCAACATGCGGAATTTTGAAACAGCCGTGATCAAATTAAAACAGCTGGACGTTGATAGATACAAAAGTATGGAAAGTGGGTTTATCAAATCGCTCGCCGCCTGCATTATTCGAGTGGGTAAGTCCTTTCCAGAGAGAGCCAGAGATGCACAAAAATATAGCCAGAAGTTATTTGACTCTACTTTGATTAGCAGTATCTCAATAAAATCAAGAGATCCCTGCGACCTCACTCTGGCGGGTCTGGGATCCAGTGGTAAACGAGCGACCTGTAAAGACAAACTTAAAACAGCTAATAGCGGGCCCGAAATGGTTGTTATACCGGCTGGTAGCCAGATAAAACCCTTTGCTATCGGCAAATACGAAGTCTCCGTTAGAGAGCTAAATGAATATTGTAAAATAGCCGGCAGTTGCCCTTTATTAAAGCAGGATCCTGAGCTACCTGCGATTCGAATACCAATCACTGTGGCAAATTCTTATTTAAAATGGCTGAGTCAGCAAAGTAATAAAAAGTATCGCCTACCAAGTAAAGACGAGTGGCTACATGCCGCAAAATCCCGTAGTAAAACCCTGGATCCGAATCGGAACTGTGCATTAAGTACCCGTGGCTTCGAAAAAGGCAATAACCTGGTAAAGATAAGCCTGGGAAAGCAAAACGGATGGGGGCTGGTCAATTTTGTCGGGAATGTACAGGAATGGGTATATGCTAGTGGTCGAGCCATCGAAGTTGTCGGTGGTTCCTTTCGGGAGCCGATGGAAAGCTGTATAATCACAACATCCGGCAAGCATAATGGGGCCGCAGACAGTCATACCGGATTCAGAGTCCTGAGGGAAATAGGGAAATAGGGAAATAGGGAAATAGGGAAAAGCAATTGAACGACTCCAGTTATTCAGTGATATTACAAAATCTATCTAGTGATTATTATCATGGTCAGATTGATTTTGAGGATTACCGTATCCAGCGAAAAATCGTACTCGATAAAGTTGATGAAGAGCTGAATGGCTTTTCAATTATTGATAACGATCCCGGCGAAAATAACAATAAGGAAGATTTTTTCAATACCATTACCTATGTTCAAAATACCGATATAAACACATAAGGCGTGAGGTTCTCGCTCCGTAGCCCAGATTAGTGTTCCAGGATAGATATAAATTGGATTAAATTAAAACAAGAGGACGTTCCATGGATTTAGTTAAATTTTTTCAAACGGGTGGCACATTTATGTACCCGATTCTTATCGTTTTTTCTTTAGGGCTGGCGATTGCCATCGAACGCTTTATCTACATTATGCAAACTCAGGGAAAGACTCGGAAAGTCTGGAGTCAATTAACGCCTATGCTAAAAGCCCAGGATATCAACCGGGCAATAAAACTAACCGAGACGGTAAAAACTCCGCTCGCTACCATGTTAAATTACGGGTTCGCGAGGAAAAAGTCTGAAGCTTCCCGTGCCGTCATCGAATCTGCTATGGAAGAAGGTATGATGGAAGTGATGCCAGACCTGGAACAACGAACACACTATCTGGCAACCTTTGCCAATATAGCCACTTTATTAGGTTTACTGGGGACCATCATAGGCCTGATTCAGGCGTTTACCGCAGTTGCCGGTGCCGACCCTGCGGAAAAGGCCGATTTACTATCTTCCAGCATTTCGGTAGCGATGAATACCACGGCATTTGGATTGATATCAGCAATTCCGTTAATTCTAATTCACTCCTTTCTGGTCACCAAAACAGCACGACTGGTCGACAACATCGAGATGGCTGCAGTTAAGTGTCTTAATTTAATTTCAAAAGAATAGATAAAGGATTATCACAGCATGAGGCAGGTGAGACGTAAGGTGGTCAGGGATGTGGTTGAGCTGAATATCACTGCTTTTCTTAACCTGATGGTGATCCTGATACCGTTTCTGTTAATTACGGCGGTGTTTTCTCGCATTACGATACTCGAATTGAACTTGCCACCAAAGAATACCAAAGCGATTGAGTCAGCAGATATTAAGCTTCAACTCGAACTGGTGGTGAGGCCGGAAAGTTTTGAAATTCGTGATAGTAATCTTGGTCGCATTAAATTTCTGCCGCGCGAACATGAGAATACTAACTGGGAAAGCTTTACTGGGCTGCTGGTGGAGATTAAAAACCGATTTCCTGACGAGCAAAATATAACGCTGCTGATTGACCGGGAAGTAACCTACAAAACTATCGTCCAGGTTATGGACAGGGTAAGCAGTGCCGAAATCG
>JAOUJX010000136.1 GCA_029882955.1 Gammaproteobacteria bacterium | reverse complement strand
GGTGGTGGCGATGAGTCCGGCAGCGCTGATCGAAACCGGTCTTGGTCTCGCCAGTGGAGAGGCCGTGCGCCAGGTATCCAGTCAGCTCGCTACCAGAATCAATGCTCAGGCCAGGAAAAGAGAACTAGCCTCGACCGCCGGCCCTGCCATAAGGGCAGAATTCGAATGGCTGAAAGAGAAGATGGAGATGGCACCCGAACGACAGGCGCTAGTCTCTGACGGTATAAAGAATATCACCCGGGAACTGGAAGAGTTGCCGCTGACTGTCAGTAAACCATTTTTTGATAGCGCTGAGCAGACCTGTAAAGGTAGTGGTGAATTACTTTCGATCGTAGTCAATGTGGATGCCTGTAAAGGATGCGGTATCTGTGTTAACGCCTGTGAGCCACAGGCCCTGTCGCTGGCTAATAAGGATGCTGAGCTCGTCGACCAGGCTCGCCGCGGGTGGAATGTCTGGGCTGAAACGCCCGATACCTCAGCACAGACTATCAAACGGCTGGTTGATGGCGATCATCTCAACTCCCTCGCTGCCATCAATCTTTCACGGTTCTGCCTGCATGCCCTGGCCGGTGGTGATAATGCAGAACCAGGTAGCGGAGAAAAAATAGCATTGCGCATGATTCTGGCGATCGTGGAATACCATCAGCAACCGCTGCTGAACCGGTTCGCCCATGACGCCAGGGAAGCTCTGGAAGAGGTGCTTGCGCATCTGCGAGGGTTGTTATCAGGTGCGCTACCGGGAGAAGATATTGACGAGTTGCACCGTATTCTTCAGCGTATTGAAACACCTAAAACGAATTTGACGACGCTGGCGCAGGAAACTGATTCCATCCGCCAGCCAGCCGACATTGATGCGCAGGGGCTGAAACGGTTGACCGAGATAGCCGAGAATCTGGTAGAGCTGGAATACCGCTTGTTGCACGGCAAGCAGGAGCTAGGGCGGTCCAGGTTTAGTCTTGTGCTGGCGCCGGGATCGGTCTCGAAATGGGCTGCCGACTATCCGTTTAATCCATTTCATGCTCCGGTTTTTGTCGATAACAGCGGCGAAACTGCGCAGCTAGCTGCGGGGCTATTGCAGGGGCAGTTACAGGAAACTTGTGAGGCGGTCGCGGTGCTGCGCCGGGCTCGGCTGGAGGTAGAGTCGGCTGCCAGCCTGGATTTTGAACGAGGCGCATTGCAACATTTGCAATGGAAAGACCTGACGCCCGATGAGCGTCGACTCTGTCCACCCCTGATCCTGGTCGGTGGTGATGACATTCTCGCGGGGGCAGGGCTGTCACAGGTACTGTGGTTATTGAGCTCTGAACTGCCGGTAAAGATTGTGGCGCTTGTTGATCTTGACCTGGGACTGGCCGAGGAGGGTGAGAAGCCCGTTCATCACGATCCCCGAATGAACCTGGGACTGGTATCTCTGGCCGCACAGCAGGCCTATATTGCCCAGACTTCAATTGCCAAATTTGATCATCTCTCGACCAGCGTGTCATCCGCCTTCGATTATCCTGGACCAGCCCTGGTTCGCATTCATGCGCCCAGTCCTGCGTTACATGGGATCGCCGATAATTCCGCAATTGAGCAGGCACAACTTGCCTGCGAATCAAGAGCCCTGCCGCTGTTTTGCTATGACCCTCAGGCAGAAGGTGTGCATGGTAAACGACTGTCACTGGCAGGCAACCAGGATTTGCGGGCGCCCTGGCAGATAAAAGAAAAGAGTGTCGCACTGACGCCCGCGTCCTGGGCCATTCGCGAATCCCGCTTCGCCAGTCACTTTGCACGGCTATCTGATGACTCCTGTGAGGGGACTGATATTTCAGAATATCTACTGCTGGACACGGTGGCGCGTAAAAAAACCATTCCCGTCGTCTCCGACAATGAAGGGATATTTGAGATATCTACTGCCTTCGTCGATGCTATTGAAGAGCTGCAGTTATCCTGGCAGGTGCTGCAGGAGCTGGCGGGTGTCACCACACCCTTTACCGATGAGGTAAAAAGAGAGGCGCAGCAGGAAGTAAGTCTTGCGCATGGGCAGGAACTGGACCGGATTAAAGCTGAATACGAAAATAAAATAAGCGCATTGAGTGCCGGGGTTCAGCAGGAGATCGCCAGCAGAATTCGAGGGCAACTGGTTAGCCTGGTAAAAGTGAAATCCGGCAGTTCTATTTCTGCTCCAGCCGGAGACTAACCGCGTGATGAACTTGCCCAATCCGTTCAGCTTCCTGGAGAGAGGTTTTTCGCACGGTGTTCATCCTCCCCATTTGAAATCGCAAACCGAAGACAGGCAGATCCAGCGTATGCCGTTTGTGGCGGAATATGTCATGCCACTCAATCAGCATCTTGGGGTGCCGTCCAAAGCCGTGGTTGAAGCGGGGCAGTCAGTACAAAGGGGTGAGTTAATAGCTGAACCCGGTGGCTTTGTATCTGTCGCCCTGCATAGTCCGGTAACTGGCCGGGTCAAAGCAATTGCAGACTTTCGAGCGGCAGACGGTAATTTTTCAACCGGCATTCAGATTGAAGCAGATAATTATTCAACCCAGGCCATAGATGCCAACGAGCCGATTGATTGGCAATCACTGTCAACCGAGGCATTTATTGCAGAAATTCAGAAGGCTGGCATTGTCGGTATGGGCGGGGCGGCCTTTCCTGCCCATGTTAAATTTTCGATTCCGGACGGCAGCAGGATCAGGCACTTATTGATTAATGGTGCGGAATGTGAGCCCTATTTGACTAACGACCATCGCTTGATGATGGAAAATTCTGACGAACTATTCCGGGGCGCAGAAATAATTCGGCAGAAGCTTGGCGCCGAAGATACGGTGATTGGTGTCGAATTGAACAAGCCGTTGGCAATCCAAATTCTGCGACAGCGTTTGCCGTCGGGTCAGCCGGTTCGAATTGTTCCGCTCGAGGTCAAATATCCACAGGGTGCAGAGAAGATGCTGATTAAGGCGGTTTATGGCCGTGAAGTGCCGGCAGGTCGGCTACCGCGTGATGTCCAGGTCAATGTGAATAACGTCAGCACGGTGGTGGCAATAGCCAACTATTTTGAAAAGGCGATGCCTTTGATTGAGCGTGTCATTACACTGTCCGGGCCTGGTGTAACCTACCCGGCCAATTTGATAGTGCCGCTGGGAACGCCGATTAGGGAAGTGCTGGCTTTCTGTGGCGGTTTAAGAGAAGAGACAAGGGAGGTGGTTATGGGTGGTCCTATGATGGGGCGGCCTGTATCAAGTCTTGATGCGCCGGTGGTCAAAGGGTCTTCTGGAATATTGGCGATGACGGAAGCGGGCCTTCTGCAGAAGAAAGAATATCCTTGCATACGTTGCGGACGCTGCGTTGAAGTTTGCCCCTATTTTCTGAATCCTGCTCGTCTGGCGCGACTATCGCGGGTAAGACGCTACGAGGAAATGAAGGGATACCATGTGATGGACTGTGTTGAATGCGGATGCTGTACCTATAGCTGCCCTTCAGCTATTCCCATTGTGCAGTTAATAAGAACAGGGAAGGATCACCTGCGCCGTATAAAGGAGCCAGGCTGATGCAAAAGCATGATCCACAGTTGCTGTTGCAACACTCTCCGATTCTTCGCCACGATAAGACGACACCAGGCGTAATGCTTGATGTGTTGCTGGCCCTGAGCCCGGTCACTATAGCTTCCATCTGGCTATTTGGGCTGAGCGCGATTGTCGTACTAGCTGCGTGTATTAGCGGGGCGGCACTGACAGAGTACTTTTTTACGCCAACCAGCAAGCGTCGGCGAATTCTTCTCGATGGGAGTGGGTTAACGACAGGATTATTGCTGGGGCTAACCTTGCCGCCAGCGTTACCCGCATGGATGGCTTTTCTTGGTGGTGTCGTCGCGATAGGTCTGGGAAAAATAATCTGGGGGGGGCTGGGTAGTAACCTGTTCAACCCGGCCCTGGTAGGCAGGGCTTTTTTACTGGCAACCTTTCCCAACGCGATGACTACCTGGGTTGAGCCTGCCGGGTCTTTCTGGAACTTACCTTCAAGCACGCTATCTCTGCCTTTTACGCTGGACGAGTTAGATGCAGTGAGTGGCGCGACCCCGCTGGGGTTGATGAAATTCGAACAGCAGGGAACTCCCTTTTTAGAGCTGTTTCTAGGTAATACCGCGGGGTCCCTGGGTGAAACCAGTGGATTGCTACTGATTCTAGGCGCTGCATACCTGTTGTTGCGAGGAGATATGGATTGGCGAATACCAGTGGGTATATTGCTCACCGCGATGCTGTTCTCAGGCGCGCTCTCACTGGTTGATCCCACTGTTTATCCGACGCCCCTGTTTTCGGTTTTTTCTGGCGGCTTGCTACTGGGGGCCCTGTTCATGGCAACTGATCCGGTGACATCACCATCGACACCGACAGGAGCCTGGCTGTTTGCCATAGGAATAGGTGTTCTGGTGATTTTGATTCGAGTTTTCGGGGGGCTTCCCGAGGGTGTGATGTACGCGATTCTGTTGATGAATGCAGCGTCCCCACTGATCGAAAGATTTACCCAGCCGCGTGTATTTGGCTATGACAGGGAAGATTCATCGTGAAGGCGAAGAATATAATTGAGCCAGGTCGCGAGAGTCAAACCGTCGTCAGTGCTTCAAGAATTATTTTAACACTGGCGATTGCCGGCCTAATTTCAGGTGTCGCCATCGTGGGAATTTACGAAGCGACTTTTGACACTATTGCTGAAAATCGGGCGCGGGAACTCAGGGATGCCGTGTTCACCGTGTTACCCGGTATCGATAGTATGCGGGAGATGGTTTATAGAGAAGGGCAGCTGGTAGAAGGAAAGGCTGCTATCGAGGAGCCATCGGTTTACGCGGGCTACGATTCGAGTGGAGAATTTAAAGGTTATGCAATCCCTGCTCGAGGGCCCGGATTCCAGGATACGATTGTGCTGTTGTATGGTTATCGGATGGATACTGGCCGGATTGTCGGTATGCAGGTTCTGGAAAGCAGGGAAACCCCGGGCCTTGGTGACAAAATCTTTAAGGACCCCGAATTTGTCGCCGAGTTTAATTCGCTTGAAGTACAGCCCGGTATTGTTCTGGTTAAAGGCGGCAGCAGGGCCGGGAATGAGGTGGATGCAATTACCGGAGCGACCATATCGTCACGTGCGGTTGTGCGAATTATTAACCAGGCAAATGAAAAGTGGCTGAGTAAATTAACGCTACAGCACCCGATTCGCTCGAATGGAAAAGGTGAGAAATAGTCGTGGTCAAGGCCAGCCAACAGGAATATGAAGAGCTGATCAAGGGTATCTGGCGCGACAACCCGGTATTTGCTCAGGTGCTGGGGATGTGTCCGATGCTGGCAGTTACCAATTCGGCCATAAATGCGATTGCCATGGGGGGAGCTACTTTTTTTGTTCTGGTCGGGTCGAGCTTTTTAGTGGCGGCTTTCAAATCATGGATACCCAAACAGGTCAGGATATCCTGCTTTATCATTATTATTGCGACCTTCGTGACGGTTGCCGATTACACGCTGCTTGCCCTCATTCCAGGGGTGCATAAAGAGTTGGGAGCATTTATCCCGCTAATTGTTGCCAACTGCCTGATCCTGGGGCGACAGGAGGCCTTCGCATCGAAAAGCACCATAAGACTGGCTCTGCTGGATGCCATTGGCATGGCAGCGGGATTTATGCTGGCGCTTCTTATGCTGGGAGCAGTACGTGAGATTCTAGGGGATGGTGCATTATTTGGTATCAAGCTGTTCGGCACTCAATTTGAGCCCTGGGTAATCATGATACTGCCACCCGGTGGATTCCTCACGCTGGGTCTGTTATTGCTGTTATTCAACTGGCTGGCTGTCAAAAGGCGAAAGTTTCTCGATGAGGTTATCAAAGCAGAAAGAGGGCAAAGCTGATGCAGGATCTGGTCTGGATATTTGTTAGTGCGCTGCTGATCAACAATTTCGTACTGAGCTATTTTCTTGGCCTATGTCCTTTTCTGGGGGTTTCTAACTCGCTCGAGACATCGTTTCGACTGGGTATGGCCACCACATTTGTCATGTTGATCACCGCGCTGTGCTCCTGGGTGCTGAATACCTACCTGCTAATATATGCACCCTATCTGCGCCTTATTAGTTTCATTGTGGTGATCGCCAGTACCGTACAGTTCATTGAAATGCTGGTCAGGAAACTGAGTCCGGCGTTGTTTCGGGCGTTGGGTATATTTCTTCCGCTGATTACGACCAATTGTGCGATTCTCGGGCTGGCTATATTTGCGACGAATAAAAGTTATGGACTGATAGAAGGACTGGTTTATGCGCTGGGCGCCGGACTTGGTTTTACCCTTGCCATGGTGTTGCTTGCCGGGCTCAGAGAGGAGTCAGAGTTGTCCGATGTGCCTGCCCTGATCCAGGGTACGGCGATGAACTTAATTATCGCCGGTATACTCTCCATGGCATTTATGGGGTTTGCCGGTCTTTTCAGTGCAGCCTGATATGATTGAATACCTGATTGCCATAACATTGCTGGTACTGCTAATCGCTTGTTGGGCGGCATTTCAGCTCTGGATTGGTCAGCAGGCCGATGGCACACCGACGAACTGTGATGAACGCAGCTGCCATGGATGCGGTGGTACAATATCAAACAAAAGCCCGGCAGTATCTGTGGATGTCTCTGTACCGAAACAGGATCGGAATTAATCTGTAGAAATATATATTGATGCCGGTCAACTTGGACATAGTCCCGCTTGATATAGTTATTGTCTAATAAGCCGTGGAGATGAAAGATGAGCGAGCAGTCGATTAATGATTACCTGTCCAGCCACCCGTTCTTCGACAAACTGGATGAGGATTTTTTGCAGTTTGTGTCTAACTCCGCGACGGAACTGCAACTCAAAAAGGGCGACATACTGTTTCGGCAGGGAGAGCTTGCCGATAAATTCTACCTATTACGTGAAGGGCAGATCTCCGTACAAGTCCCTGCGATTGTCGGACCGGCACTCGAAATTCAGAGCCTGAGTAAAGGCCAGATACTCGGCTGGTCCTGGCTAATGCCGCCTTATCGCTGGCACTTCCTCGCCCGCGTGGAAGAAGATTCAGATTTAATCGAATTTGATGGCATCTCCATATTGGCACATTGCGAAGAAGACCCTAAATTCGGCTATGAATTATTTAAGCATTTTGCGGCGTTGATGTCCGAACGGCTGGAGGTCGCTCGTCAGAAAATGATGGACCAGTGGAACCCGCCTGGTTTTGCCTGAGCACAGATAGATAAATATCAGTCATCAATCTCAATACTCGGTATTTGCTCTAAATAAGACTGATAAAAGCAATATATAAGTTGCTTAGTATGATTTAAGAAACTAATATGTTTCTTTTAATCAAAAATACAATCGTTGTATTTGCCATCATGGACTCTCTACTTCAGCAGCTTAAAAAAAGGCGACTTTCACTGGGATTTAAACAGGACGATATGATGATGCGCGTTGGTATTTCGCGTCAGCAATATCAGCGCCTGGAGTCGAGAGGAAATCCAAGGTTAGATACCCTGGAGTTGATCGCAAAAGGTCTTAACAGCGAGCTTTTGCTTATTCCTGGAGAAAAGCTGGATACCGTATTGGCTGTACTGGAAAATCTAGAGCCAGAGCAAAAGTCCGCTAAACAAGAGAAAGAACCGAAGCGCCTTTCCGATGACCCATGGCAAGGCCTGCTCGGGGATGAGCAGTGAGAAATAAACAGGCCGATGAAATCGATGTACTAAGGCTGAGCTTGCATGGCAGGCTGGTGGGTTATTTAGCGGCTCTTAACAATGGTCAAAATGTACTGATCTTTGCAGACGAATTTAAAGCCGATACCAATCGGCCGACATTTAGCTTAACGACTCATGCTGATTTTCCTCACTCAGAAAAGTTGATGGTAGAACCCTGGATTGGAAACCAGAAGCTCCATCCTACCTTATCTAATCTACTACCAGAGGCCGTGCTGAGAGAATGGATAGCACAAGGACTCAAAGTATCGATTGATGACGAATTCCACATGCTGTCCTATCTGTGCAAAGACCTACCCGGTGCGCTAATTGCTGAGCCAGTGGGACCAGACGAAGTGCCGAATAGTGTTCTGGCCGCGTATGGTCGAGCAAAAGCAGTGAAAATCAGGAATGCCTCTCAGCAAAATAAATTCTCATTAGCCGGTGTGCAGATGAAATTCTCCATGAAAGAGAAAGACAGCCGCTACCACTTTTGCAAAGCTAACAACCTCGGTGACTGGATTATTAAAACACCGTCAATCCATCAAAAGGACCTACCGCTCAATGAATTCACGGCGATGACGCTAGCGTCTTTAGCCGGTGTTGATATACCAGAAATAAAACTGGTTGAACTGCATCAACTGGACAACCTGCCACCAATTAATCTGCCCGATGAAAAGTTGGCATTCGCGATTAGGCGTTTTGACCGTGACAACGGTGTACGGATTCACATGGAAGATTTTGCACAGGTGCTGGTGAAGTGCCCTGAAGAAAAATATAGCTCAGCCAACTATGAGAAAATCGGCAGAATCCTATACCAGTACTCCGGCGACAGTCTGGCTGACGCTCAACAGTTCGCTCGACGCTTGCTGGTTAATATTCTACTCTGCAATGGTAATGCTCACCTGAAAAACTGGAGCCTGCTGTATTCAGACAGAATCACGCCACGGCTTTCCCCCGCTTACGATATCGTCAACACCAGTGTCTATCTTGAAGGCGAAAGGCACTACTCACTCAATCTCGATAAAACCGGAGCCTGGCAGGAAGTCTCCTATGCAAACTTCAAAGCCTGGGCAGACCGCTCAGGGATACCATGGCGAGTGATCAAGCCACACCTGGATGACACCATGGATAAAGCCAGAAGCCTGTGGCCGGAAGCAATAAAACATCTGCCGATGAATGGAGCGCACAAGTTTAAGCTGAGGAAGCACTGGGGGACTTTGCAGGATGATATCCGGGTTTGAAGAGATTGTGAAAATGAATCGGCCCGGAGTTTGTCGGAGAGCGGTTCACCTGTTTCAGGAACAGCCGGCACATCATCAATGGCAAGACTAGTAAGAGTGGCTGTTTGTTTGATCAAGGTCACAATTTTTCAATTAGAATTCATCGGGAATTCAGCTAGCAGCCGCTAATATGCCCCTGTCACCAAATATCCTATAAGACTCGGACTATGCTTTATATAACAAAAATAAATTACCTCTTAAGACTTCTGGTAATAACAGGTTTTGGCATGCTTTCCTTTGTATCGAACGTTATTGCTGATCACTCGCATGATAATAATGATACGTCGGTAAGGGTGTTCACTTCTTATGAAATTAGTGGCAGGGATTATATCGAAGGTGTCGGAATAGGATTTACCAACATAAACCCCGATACCAAGCTCGGTATTGAGTTCAGCACTTCATTCAATAACGCTGAAGTCAGGGCTACCGATGGCTATATTGAAAACTACTTTGCGTGGCAGGGGTCGGCCAAATTCGGGTTTTTCTCGACGATTTCAGTTTATGCTGAGCTTGGTGTCGATTTGACTGAATTACTTTTTCATGACTTTCGGTACGATCACCATACTGAAAACCACAATGATTATCATGACGATGTCGACGCTTTTATCGGAGCCGGTGCAGGTTTA
>JAOUJX010000498.1 GCA_029882955.1 Gammaproteobacteria bacterium | reverse complement strand
ATAGCCGTCCGGTAATTGGCATGACTAATGCTGGCACCTGGGTCGCAGTATTCGGTAACGGCTACGAGTCAACCACTGGTGAAGCCTCTCTTTTCATCGTCGATATCGAAAAAGGCACGGATGGCGTCTGGGATATTGGCGATTATCAAAAAATCTCCACCGGTGTCGGCACGGTCGGTGATAAGAACGGCCTTGCTCCCCCGGCACTTGCCGACATAGACGGTAACGGCACTATCGACCGCGCCTACGCAGGCGACTTACGTGGCAATATGTGGGTATTTGACCTTACCAGCACAAGCCCGGGGGGGTGGACAATTGCAAATAAGTCCGGAGGCACGTCGGCCCCACTTTTTACCACTGCAACAAAACAGCCGATTACCGCCAAACCGGTATTAGCCAGTCATCCGACGGTACCTAACAGCTCACAGAATTCACCAAACATCATGGTCTACTTCGGCTCTGGGCAGTATCTGGTAAACGGTGATAAGGTGACTACTGATACGCAGGCCTTTCACGGTGTCTGGGACATGGGCAAGGCACAGCTAACCCAGTCCGACCTGGTACAGCAGCAGTTCGATGCCAATTACACGCAGGGGCGCGTACTGACTCGTAACCCAGTGGATTATTCCCTTGCTCAGGGCTGTTTCTTCAACTTGCCCGACAGCGGCGAACGCTCAGTGACTCCGCCGATCGCGCGTGCCGACACGGTATTTTTCAATACCTTCGTTCCCGATAATAAAGCCTGTAGCATCGGGGGGTACGGCTACCGCTTTGCCGTCGACATGTCCACCTGTGGCTCCCCGCTGCTCGCGACCATAGATAGTAATGGGGATAGCGTGGTAGATGATAATGACTATGTTTCCAATGGGGTTACCGATAGCACTCTCGCCGCGGTAAGGCAGGAAGGTTATCTGCCGGAGCCTGTGTTTATCGAAGACCTGGCTTTTACAGGCGAGCAAGCGACCAAAATCAAAGCCCTGTCAAACGTACCAACCGGTCGTTTCTCCTGGCAGGAATTACTCTTTTGAGGGAATGCATGATGAATAAAACTTTATTAATTCTAATCCTGTTATCCAGCGCCTGGGGATTTTCCGCATCGCTACAGGCCGAAACAAAAACCTGGAAACACGGCACATTCCTAACTATTGGCCATATCGGGGCAATAAAACGCGAGACAATAATACTAGACGACATTACTTATCGACTTAGCCCGACGGCAAAGTTTTCAACCGCTGAAAACAATAATGCCAGTCTCAGTCTATTAAAGGCTAATCAAAAAGTCGGCTATAAGTTAATCATGTTTAACAATCGATTTTTAGTTGACCATCTTTGGCTAATTCCAGAGAATGAGTGGTCTCTCTACCGAAAATAAATTTGATTTAGGAGTCATTAGTGAATAGAAAACAAATATCCGGGTTTACATTAGTCGAACTAATGCTCGTAGTCGCGATCATCGGAATTATCGCTGCGATATCAATGGGTTACTATGGCAGTTATGTTATCGACTCCAATCGTACCGACGCTCGATCAGCACTAACCCGTGTAGCTTCTTCGCTTGAGAAATGCAAAAGTCTATACAGTAACTATAACAGTGCAAATTGCAATGTTACAGCTGCCAGCATGCCTCCTACGGATGACGGTTATTATACGATCACCGGCGTAATAAACGCTGCAGACTTCATCTTGACCGCTACCCCGGTAGCAGGCCAACCTCAGGCCAACGATACAGAATGCACCAGCCTCACGCTAACCCATACCGGTATCCAGAGCGGTACACCTACCGTCAATGAGTGCTGGTAATCCGCATATAAGCACTTAGCCCTGGAATCTGATCTGTTATAATTACCTTTTTAACCGATCAGATTTCCAGATTATGACACGCAAGGCAGTCGCCCTTATTTCGGGCGGTTTAGATTCTTTACTCGCCGCCCGGCTAATTCAAGAGCAGGGCATCCAGGTCGAAGGTATTAATTTTTATACCGGTTTTTGCGTCGAAGGTCATACTCATGCCATACGCAAGAAAGACAAAGACAAGGTAAAGCGCAACAATGCCCTCTGGGTGGCCGAGCAGCTTGGCATCAAACTGCATATTGTCGACATTGTCGAAGAGTACAAAGACATCGTCATCAATCCAAAGCACGGCTACGGCGCAAACCTCAATCCCTGCCTCGACTGTAAAATTTTTATGGTACAAAAGGCCCATGAATGGATTCAGGCCAATGATTTCGACTTTATAATCACTGGCGAAGTCATGGGGCAACGACCCATGTCGCAGCGCAAGCAAACCATGCCGGTAGTGTCGGCAGAGTCCGGGGCCGAAGACCTGTTACTACGCCCCCTTTGCGCGCAGAATTTACCGGCGACCAGACCCGAGAAAGAAGGCTGGGTGAATCGCGAGTTACTCAAAGACTTCA
>JAOUJX010000497.1 GCA_029882955.1 Gammaproteobacteria bacterium | reverse complement strand
AATGAATGTTTAGTTCTACATGCACCTTATGCTCCCTGGGATAATAGGTAAAAACGCCATGAGGTGTATAAAGTTGAACATTGGATTTTTCTTTCTGTCCCAAGCGATAGGCCGCAGCCAATCGCGCCACTATAAACCGCTCCGACGAATAACGGATTTCGTTCGATGCCTCCGGGTCGTCGAGATCGACATCCTCGCGGGAGGAAATAAACTTCTCTCCGTCAACATCGATGGCTATTTCCGGTCTAACGTCATTCCCTGGGTGAATGCTTGCTTTAGATTTATTCCCGACTTTATTTTTTTGTCGGGGTACTACTTCCAGGACACAATTCTCTGCGGCTTTATTGAGGGCGTCGAGTAGACTTTTTGGTGTCAGCGGCAGGGTCAGGTAGATTATCTTGTCATTCTCGCTAAGCTCAATTTTACCACCTCGATCCTGAAGAATTATAACAGGGCGATCGGGAAACTCCTGTTGATATTCAGATAAGATACCAAGATCATCTTTCGAATGAATTTGAAAAATACAGATTGATTCATCCGCGGCGGAGGTTAGTCCAAATTTATTGCCGCCAGCGCTATCGAGTAACAGGTCTAAGGTGTTTAATAGAGACACCGTTAGACCTTTCGTAGCAATTCGAAATTCTGATTTTGCTGTCATACCGGTTGTTTTTCTCCAGTTTGCGATAGAAATAAGGGGGTTACCGCTATACGAAACGGTTAAGTGATTTAGTCTAGTTGAAGTTTTCGGAACTACCGGATTCTTTTAGTATACACGGTCAAATAACGGTCAGGCCGTTCTTTTTTTGAAGAACTGTGATGAATATCACACAAATACTGCACTTACTAGGGCGGTATTTACTCTAACCAGACCCAATAAGTAGTACCCGATTTTTGGAAAGTAAATAAGACTCCGGGTGCTAGTCGAGTATCAATCAATTGTTTTTCGATCAAATCCAGGTCAATGTCCTCTGTCTTATCGATTAAAGCCAGTACATCGTCTGGTATGACCTGCTCAAGCTCTAAAGCGGCCAGGGCGGGAAGGGATATTTCAACCGGCCGTTTATCGCCTGTGTACTCAATTTTAATTTTTAATGAACTCGATATTGCGGGTGTAGATAAGGCTTTCTGTTCGATGTTTTCGGGCAAATCAGGTAATTTGACTGCTCTGGCTTCTTTAAGCGCGTCTTCGGATAGTCCCTTTACCAGAAGTGGCCACCACGGCAAACTGACATCGAGGCGGTTGAGCTGCCTGACAACGCCCTGAAATGCACGCATAATCAGAAATAAATCCGCTGGTCCCGCAGATCGAAACCACCAGCGGTTATCTCCCAGTAATTGCTCAAACAGTGGTTTGATTTTCCAGGACTGTGTTTCAAACGGCTCGTCGGATAAAAATGGTTTGAATAGAACCTGCGCCAGCAAAGGTAACTGATCTACGATATGGATGAGTTTATCCGGGTCAAAACCCAACGCCACAAAACTCTGTAAGACCTGTTCAGCGGAAGCGGATTTCTCGCGTGTTTCAATAATCATCTTCAGCAATGCCTGACGCGCTAACGGGCTAACCTGTATAGTGCAGCCGAAATCAAGCAGCACAACTTCCGGCTTGCCGCTTTCCCCATAACGATAAAAGGTATTTCCCATGTGAGGATCACCATGAACCTCTCCCACCTCGAATAAACTTTTAAACAGGGTGAGTAACAACGTCCGGCCCACCAGCATGCGATCTACGGGCGGCCAATCGAGGATCTGATCGAGCAGCTCTCCGGTTTCCCAGCCCTGAACGAGTACTCGCTGACTGCAGTATTCGGAGTAAATAGAAGGTATTACCAGGCCATCAACAGAAATTGATTGACGCATGCGATGCTGTCGTTGTGACTCTGACAGATAATCCAGTTCTCGGTCCATATTGTCAGCCAGTTCACGACGATATGCATTCAGATCGATCCCCCATTTTTTTACCGGACCTAATCCGGGGATCAGTCCCGCTAATTTTAGCTCGGCCCTGACTGCCGGTTCAACAAAGGGATATTGAATTTTAATCGCCACTATTTCGCCAGTATGAAGCTCAGCGCGGTGAACCTGGCCGAGTGATGCGGCACTGGCCTGTTCGCTAATCGTCTTAAATACCTGGTCGACATGCCCTTCGAGTGCCTGTTCCAGCACGGGCATCATTTCTTTCAAGGGGCGAGCTGTCTGGCTCTCAAGTAATGTTCGCATTTCGGTAGATTGCCCGACATCGGCTATGACCTGGCCGATTTTCATCGCGATGCCACCACCCTGGCCCAGTCTTTGTGCAATCATTTTTCGAGCGAGCGCATGATCATCGGTCTTTCGCAGAAACTTCAGGCGGAGTAACCGAAATGCAACACCAAACAGATAAAAATAACGCAGGCAGTTGGGGGTCTGAAGCATG